>CALKNZ010000077.1 GCA_938091995.1 uncultured Luminiphilus sp.
CCGCATGTCTCGGCGCCAAGTCGTCTTGGCATTGGTGGCGCTCATGGTATAGCCCTAGTTGGAAGGCAACCCAGCGTACCGCTGACGGTGTCGCCCTTGAACCCTGAGGCTCAAGGTGGTGACCGCCGTGCTGCATCAGGCGCTCCGGTCAGGCCGGATTTGCACAACAACAGCGTACGGTGGTCCCCGGGTGTAGCATTATCGGCTCGAGGACTGACTGTCTGGCCAATACGCCAGGCTGCCCCCTTAGTATAACGGAAAGGTGTTAGTTGATTTCCAGTTGCCTTAACTGGTAGAGAGCCTCATCCAATTTGCTTGCGAGTGTCTTTAGTCGATCTTCATGCCCATCGAAGGGTTTGGGAGCTTGGCCGCCTTGAAGACTGAGAACTTCATGGCTGAGGTTGAGAGCGGCCATAATGGCAACACGCTCAAGACCAATCACTTTGCCAGCTGCGCGAATGTCGCGCATTTGCTGATCGAGGTGGTGGGCTGCAGCAAGCAGCTCAGCGTCCTGCTCGGGTGGGCAGGCGACCTGATATTCTTTGTCGAGAATCTCGACCGTTAGGGTGGGCGTTCTACTCATAACCCCCCCTCAATTTTACGCAGCCGCTCTAGGGAGCCGTTGATAAAGTCCCCGGCCTGCCGTTGCCGCTCTAGCAGCTCCTTGCGTTCACGCTGTAGTTCAGCGGTGCGCAATTTGAGCTGCCTGTTCTCACGATTCAACTCATTGCTTAACTCAATGAGATCAGCGATTTTCTTTTCCAAAGATTGGATGAGTTTCTCAGCCACGGCCATTACACTTAAAGAGGTTATCCTGCACTATATGTGCTGCCAGCGCGATGGGTCAATGCATTGAAAAGTGATACATATCAATGTTCTGGCTTACAAAGCGAATAGTGAGTTGAGAAGTTTGGCGGTACAGATAGCAAATTGTTTGTTCGCGCCGCCTAATTAAAGGAGAACACAGCCGTGCTTGATGCCTTAGGCGACTACGAAACCATGCCTGACTGGCAGGAGTCAGCCGACGTCCTGTTGGGCGTAGGGCTCATGTTGAATCCATCGGAGTTCCATGGTGCTGCAACTGGATTGCTGGCAACCGGTATGGCCCATGAAACAGATGAGCACAAGACCGCCGCATTAAGCCTACTGGAAAAAGCGTTGGCCGTTGATCTACACGGGGAGTCGGCGGATTTTGCAACCCGCTTACTGTCGGCGACCCTGTCAGCGGCTCGAGATACTGATTTTGCTTTCAGTCCGCTGCTTCCCGATGATGATGAGGCCTTTGAAACGCGACTAATATCTTTAGGGCGCTGGTCAACCGGCTTTTTGACCGGTTTTACCCAAGCGGTCGCAGCGGCCAATGCGGGAGCTGAACCGGTAGATCCCAACACGGCAGATTCTTTGAAAGACTTCGCCGCGATCGCCCAGATTGATATTAGTGAAGAAGAAAGTGAGGACAGTGAGCACGAACTCGAAGAGTTAATTGATTATCTTCGGCTCGCGGCCTTGAATATATTGACCGATGCCTTGGCCCATAAAGACTAAGCTAACGACTGAAAAGGAAGCACTGTGAATATCAGCAAAGCCGAATACAGCCGCCGTCGCAAAAATTTGATGGCGATGATGGAACCCAACAGTATTGCCCTAGTGCCTGCAGCTCGAGAATGCACTCGCAGTCGAGATACGGAGTACACCTTTCGCCAAGACAGCGACTTTCTGTATCTCACGGGCTTTGATGAACCCGATGCTGTTCTGGTATTGATCCCCGGCCGCAGGTCCGGTCAGGTGGTGTTGTTTTGTCGGGATCGTGATCCGGAGATGGAGCTTTGGAACGGTTACCGAGCGGGCCCGGAAGGCGCGGTTTCTGAATTTGGAATGGATGACGCCTTTCCCATTGATGACATTGACGATATTTTGCCAGGCCTGTTAGAGGGCAAGCAGCACATCTACTATTCGATGGGCCACAATGACGACTTTGATAGGCGGGTGATGGGCTGGGTCAATCAGATTCGACGGCAAATCAGGACCGGTGCAAAGCCTCCGGGTGACTTCACTGATTTGGCTTTTTTGCTGCACGAACAGCGGTTGTTTAAAACCGCTCAAGAATTGAAGATCATGCGACGTGCGGGAGCTATCTCGGCCGAGGCACACTGCCGGGCCATGCGTGAGAGCCGTGAGGGCCGGTATGAGTATCATCTTGAAGGCGCCATTCTTCATGAGTTCATCGAAAATGGTGCCAGAGCAGCGGCTTACAATAGTATTGTTGGTGGTGGATCTAATGCCTGCGTGCTTCACTACACTGAGAACCGCGACAAGCTGCGAGATGGGGACCTGGTTTTGATTGATGCCGGCTGCGAATATCAGGGCTATGCGGCAGATATTACGCGGACTTTCCCCGTCAACGGACGCTTCAGTCCCGAACAGCGCGCTTTATATGACATCGTCCTGAAGGCCCAATTGGCTGCAATCGCCAAAGTGAAGCCCGGCAATACTTGGAATCAACCCCACGATGCGACAGTTCGCGTGATTACACGGGGCCTGCTTGAGCTTGGATTGCTCAAAGGTAAGGAAAAAGACCTGATCAAGTCAGAGGCATACAAAGATTTTTACATGCATCGTGCCGGCCACTGGCTGGGTATGGATGTGCATGATGTGGGTGATTACCGAATCGACGGCCGATGGCGACAGCTGGAGCCCGGTATGGTCTTAACGATTGAGCCTGGCATTTATGTGTCACCGAGCAACAACAAAGTTGCCAAGAAATGGCGGGGTATTGGCGTGCGTATCGAAGATGATGTCGCGGTCACCGCTGACGGTTGTGAGGTTCTCACCGATGGCGTGCCTAAAACCATTGAAGCCATTGAAAAGCTCATGGCAGCAAGCTGAGTAGCCAACGTGCGCATTGAGATTGTTGGCGGTGGCATGGTGGGCCTAGCCTTTGCAATAGCTCTTAAGCGCAGTCTGCCAACGGCTGCGGTAAGAGTCTTGGAGGCACGGGTTCTGCCCTCAGGCGCGCCCAATGCTCTCGATTCTCGCGCGACAGCACTGAACCTCGCCAGTCGAGATATCCTGGCGTCTTGGGGTACTTGGCCGAAAATTAGAGGGCTTGGGGCCGCTATCAAAGCCATTCATGTCTCTAGTCGCGGGCGATTCGGAAGTGCTCTTATGGAGGCGAGCGATGTCGGGGAGTCGGCATTAGGCTACGTTGTAGAAAACCATCACCTGGGTTCAGCCCTCCTTGAGCTTGCTCATGATTGCGGTGTTTTGCTAGAGGCTCCCGCAGGCGTCACCGGCGTTGATGTCAGCGGGTCAAGTCCCAGGATCTTGAGGGGCAAAGAAGCGCCTATTCCCGCTGATTTAGTGGTTGTTGCCGACGGTGCTGACTCACCGTTATGCCATCACTTGGGTATTAATAGGGCGCGGCGTGATGTAGGACAGCGAGCCGTGGCCGCCAATGTCCTTTTTGAGGGCGTGTCGGTTGGTACCGCTTGGGAGCGTTTTACCGCCCATGGTCCAATAGCACTATTACCACTGCCTGATGATATTGCCGGTAGGCAGCGTTACAACCTGATTTGGTCAATGCATCCTGATGAATCCCGGGTTTTGGAAGGGGCTAATGACGATGATTTTTTAAAAGCGTTACAGCGAGCAGTGGGGTGGCGATTGGGGCGAGTCACCGATGTCGGTAGGCGCACCGCCTGGGACTTATCCAGAATCGCGGTGCGAGAACAGGTCCGTGCGGGTGTTGTCATTGTTGGTAATGCCGCCCATACCCTGCACCCGGTCGCGGGTCAGGGGTTTAATCTGTCCCTGCGCGACGCCAACTGCCTCGCTCAAATACTGGCTACGGCTCATGCCCAGGGCGAGCGAGCTTCGTCACTGCCGATTTTGCGACGCTACGAATTGGCCGTTGCCAAGGATCAGCAAGAAACAACCCAAGCCACAGACGTTCTCGCCACCCTTTTCCGATCTCGTGGTGTCTTCCTAGACATCCCGCGAGATGCCGCTTTGGCAGGTTTAGATTTTCTGGCACCTCTGCGCCGGAGTATTGCTAGGCGCGGTACAGGAAAAGGCTTGGGCCTGGTGCACGAGGTACGCCGTTAATGGCTGCCTCTGAGGGCACCGATGTTGTCATCGCGGGAGCAGGGATTGCGGGCTTGGCACTCGCTTTAGGTCTCGCCCAGCAAGGCATTAAAGTTGCGCTTATTGAAGCGAGTGCCGAACCCACTACACCGGCACTAGACTCGGACCTTACGGCCTGGGATTCCAGAGTGAGCGCGCTGACGCCTTCATCGAGTGCCTGGCTGGCTAAGCGCGGTGTTTGGCAGGAAATGGCGCATTATCGGCTGGGCCCCTATACCGACATGTTGGTGTGGGATGGTTCGGGTACCGGTCGTATCGCCTTTTCTGCGGAATCCCTCGAGGTGCCGCTCTTGGGACACATCGTTGAAAATCGCGTCACCGTGTACGCTCTGCTCAAGTGCGTCCAGCAGCAGGCCAATATCAGGGTCTATTGGGAGGACAAGTTAGAGGCCGCAGATTTTTCGCAGCCTGACTTGGTGTCTATGGATACCCAGCAGGGGCTTTGCTTGTCTGCAGGCTTGTTAGTGGGTGCGGACGGCGCTCGCTCACGAACCCGGGACTTGGCGGGTCTTGATATTCGGGCTTGGTCGTACCACCAGCACGCCATTGTCGCTACCGTAAGGTTGACTCAAGAGCATCAGAAAACTTGTTATCAGGCATTTTTAAATACGGGGCCCCTCGCATTACTGCCACTATCGGATCCGCTACTGTGCTCGATTGTTTGGTCTTTGGACGACCCCCATTGGGAGTCGTTACAGAACATGGACGATCGGGATTTCATGGCCCAACTTAATCGAGTCTTGCCATCAAATATGCCATCTGTAGAGGCTATTGGTAGGCGTGGTATTTTTCCGTTACGCCAGTGCCACGCCGTCGATTATGTCCGCCAAGGCGTTGCCTTGGTAGGTGATGCAGCACACAGCATTCACCCTCTGGCCGGCCAGGGGATCAACCTTGGTCTTAAAGATGTCAGTGTGTTGGTAGAAGAGCTGGGACGGGCTTGGCAGCAGGGAACGTCACTGGGTAGTGAGTCGACATTGCGCCGTTACCAGAGGCGCAGAAAGACCGATAATTTGTTGATGATGTCCGCTATGGAGGCATTTAAGCGTGGCTTTGGCTCCACTCATCCAGCCATTCGAGTCGCTCGTAACATGGGCTTATCCTGGACCGATGCGGCCACACCCCTGAAGAATTGGCTTGCCCGGCAGGCTTTGACCTGAACGAGGTTTGTACGACTGCCAAGGGGTCTTGAAGCCAGCACTTTATTTTTGCAGTATCGGAAAATCCGGGACAACTCGATCGTGACTGATCGACCTTAACTAATCAGTAGTGAGATGAAGTGATGAGCAACAATCCGCCCGAACTTAAGTACGCTAAATCCCATGAATGGGCTCGAATCGAAGAGGATGGCACGGTAACTGTGGGCATAACCGACCATGCTCAGGAGAGTTTGGGCGACGTGGTTTATGTTGAGCTGCCGGGTATTGGCGACCAGCTCGCGGGTGGAGACCAAGCAGGGCTTGTTGAGTCGGTTAAGGCTGCCTCAGATATTTATTCCCCCATTACCGGCGAAGTTATTGCGATTAATGAAAGTCTTGAGGACGAACCTGAGTTGATTAACAGTGACCCTTACAACGACGGTTGGTTCTTCAGGGTTAAGCTAGATGACCTCAGCGAGCTGGAGGGCATGTTGACGTCCGATGATTATGCTGACGCCTGTACCGGTGAGGGCTGACGGGGCTTGAGTGTACGGCGGTGTCGCTAGCGCAGAGAAATAATTGGCCAGTTCTGGTCCGTTGCGAATGCCTGTAGCCGAACATCGGGGTCAACGGCAGTGGGATGATCAACCCATTGCAGCAGAGGGAGATCATTGTGGCTATCGCTATAAAAGTGTGTCGTGTCCCAGTGTCTATCCTGAGCTTTCAACCATTCTTGCAGCCGCGTAATTTTGCCTTCTTGGAAAGATGGGACACCCACAGGCTGCCCAGTAAATACCCCTTCTAGGCATTCAGCCTCACAGCCAATCAGGTGTTTGACGCCCAGACGATCGGCGATAGGTCGAGTCACTATTGTGTTGGTTGCAGTAATAATTAGCAGGGTGTCGCCCAACTGCCGGTGCTTTTCCAGCAGATCTTCAGCGGCAGATAGGATAAGGGGTTCGACCCAATCATCCATAAATTGTTGCTGAAGTTTGGCGACTTCGTGTGTTGTCAGGCCTGCCAGCGCACCCAAAGCAAAAGTGAGGTAGGCATATATATCGAGGCGTCCGTCCTGATAATCTTGTAAAAAAGCATCGTTTTGCGCGGTATGCTGTGCGGCTTCGACTAAGCCGATCGCACAAATAAATTCCCCCCAGCGATGGTCTGAGTCGCCGGCAATTAGGGTATTGTCGAGATCGAAAATGGCGAGGGCCAATTGGGCTCCAGTTTGAGTTTTTCTCAAGTTGCTAAGGCGGCGACGCCGGCTTTGTGGAAGAATATCCTGATCGCCAAGGTCCTACAAACCTAAAACAGGAGCAACGTATTGGCCGGTTCTGACACAGAGCGCGTCATAGATAAGCAAGGATTTCGTCCCAACGTTGGCATTGTTGTGGTCAATGCCGTGGGTGAGGTTCTCTGGGGTCGTCGCGTGGGCGGGCGTGATTCATGGCAATTTCCCCAGGGTGGCATTCATGGTGGCGAGAGCCCTGAACAGGCAATGTACCGTGAGCTTGATGAAGAGGTGGGGCTGCAGCCAGGGGATGTCAGCATTCTGGGGCAGACATCAGATTGGTTGCGCTATCGCCTTCCCGAACGTTACATACGCCGTCGTGAGCGCCCTGTTTGTATTGGGCAGAAGCAGCGCTGGTTTTTGCTGCGGTTGGAGTCTGACGATACCGCGGTAAAGCTTGATGCCCACGCCAAGCCCGAATTTGATGCTTGGCGTTGGGTGAGCTACTGGTATCCGTTGACCGGGGTGGTTGATTTTAAGCGCGAGGTTTATCGTGAAGCGCTGGCAGCCTTATTGCCGGCGTTGCTGCCCCGTCGGCGGGCGCGTCGGAGTGGCAAACGGTGATTGAAACCCTGCGTAAAATTGTTCAGGCGGTTAGTGAGGCTGACGATCTCGAGCAGGCGTTATCGCTGATTGTCCATGAGGTTCGGCGGGCAATGGAAACCGACGTATGCACGGTATATCTGTCTGACAGGGCGACCACACGATTAGTTTTTCGAGCGACTGAGGGTCTAAATCGCGACAAAATTGGCGCATTTTCGCTGGCGAGAACCGAGGGTCTGGTGGGCTGGGTAGCTTCCCGGGGAGAAATGCTCAACCTTGAGGACGCTAGTGCGCATCCCAGCTTTCAACTAGTGCCGGGGCTGGGAGAAGAAAGTTTTAACAGTTTTATGGGCGCCCCCATTATTCATCAGCGCGATTTGCTGGGGGTGTTGATTGTTCAACAGGCCGATTCGCGACGCTTCAGTGATGATGAAGAAGCTTTCTTAATTACTGTCTCAGCCCAATTGGCGGGCATTATTGCCCACGCTGAGGTGTCAGGGTTGGCTGCTCTGCCCAATACCAGTTCAAAAACCATTACCCGCATAGTCGGTGTGGCCGGATCCCCGGGGATTGGCATAGGTGAGGGAGTATTTGTTTCGCCAACGGCGGATTTAGCCGCCGTACCCTCTCGAAAAGCTGGCGATCGTAAAGCAGAGTTACGTGCCTTTCGCGCTGCCTTGGCCCGTGTTCGAGATGACATTGAAATAGTAGCTGACAATCTCAAAGATGAGTTGTCGACCGAAGATCATGCGCTTTTTGGTGTGTATTTAAATATTCTTGACGACTCGACTCTGGGGGGTGAGGTAGCGTCACTCATCAAATCGGGTGAGTGGGCTCAGGGCGCTTTAAGTCAAGTGCTGCTAAAGCACATCAAGCATTTTGAGCGCATGGAACATAGTTACTTAAGAGAGCGTGCCGTTGATGTCCGAGATCTTGGTACTCGGGTACTTACCTATCTTCAGGATGACTCAGAAAATCGCCGGGACTGGCCAGAGAATACAATTCTGATTGCAGAAGAAATTACAGCTTCAGCACTGGGTGAGGTGCCTCGGGACCATCTTGTGGGTGTGGTTTCGCTCCGGGGTTCTGCAAATAGTCATGCGGCTATTATTGCTCGTGGTATGGGGGTGCCGGCTGTCATGGGTGCGGCTGACTTGCCTTACAGCCGACTCGATGCCCGGACCTTGGTGGTTGATGGACATAACGGTCGGGTTTACATCAATCCGCCTGAAGAAGCTTTACGGCGGTTCCAGCAACTAGTCGATGACGATTTGGCGCTATCTGAAGAGCTCTCGGTGCTGCGCAACGAGCCCAGCCAGACCCTAGATGGTCACGCTGTGCCGCTTTGGGTTAATACGGGTCTGACGGCAGATTTGACAAGGGCGCTGGAGTCTGGAGCTGAGGGCGTTGGGCTCTACAGAACCGAAGTCGCTTTTTTACTGCGCGATAAATTCCCCAGTGAAGAAGAGCAGCGACAGCTTTACCGGGAGCAACTCGAAGCATTTGCACCTGCACCTGTCACCATGCGCAGTCTCGACATTGGGGGTGATAAATCTTTACCGTACTTTCCCATCAGTGAAGACAATCCCTTCCTGGGTTGGCGAGGGATAAGGGTTACCCTTGATCATCCTGAAATATTTTTGGCTCAAATTAGAGCCATGTTGAAAGCCAATGAGGGCTTGGGCAATCTTAGAATTCTTTTGCCGATGATCTCTGCGATTGAAGAAGTTGAGGAGTCCTTGGCTTTAATTCAACGCTGTCATGCTGAAGTGGTGGCTGAAGGTTATACCCAAGCCTTTCCTCCTGTGGGTGCCATGATAGAGGTGCCTTCAGCAGTATGGCTCACGGACGTACTGGCACATCGGCTCGATTTTTTGTCGGTTGGATCTAATGACTTAACCCAGTATCTACTGGCAGTCGATCGCACGAATGCCCGCGTTGCAGATATGTATCATGGGTTGCACCCTGCCGTCCTGGGCGCACTGGCTAAAATTTGTCGCGATGCCCATCAGCGATCCTGTCCCGTGAGCATCTGTGGCGAGCTGGCAGGTGACCCGCGGGCTGCGCCTTTACTCATTGCTATGGGTTTTGATCAGCTGTCTATGAATGCGGCAAGTTTGCCAAGGGTAAAAAAGGTATTGAACTCAGTGACGCTCACCGAAGCTCAAGAAATTCTAGAGCAGTTGACGGGTCTGCATTCGGTTAGTCAGGTTAAACATTTGCTCGACGACCTCATGAAGCGCCGGGGTTTGGAGCGCTATGTAATGCCAGGACAGGAGCGCGCTGAATGATCAGCTACCCATCCATAGACCCCGTGGCCCTGAGCCTAGGGCCGCTGAAGGTGCATTGGTATGGCCTAACGTATTTAGGCGGCTTGCTCTTTGCCTGGTGGTTGGCCCATCGTCGTGCAGTTCGTGCAGATTCACCGATAGATAGAGCGCAGGTTGATGATCTTATTTTTTATTCTGCCGTCGGCATTATTGTGGGTGGGCGTTTAGGCTACGTTTTCTTTTATGGTTTTGATCGTTTTATCGAAGACCCGCTTTGGCTGCTTCGCGTTTGGGAAGGCGGGATGGCATTCCATGGCGGTCTGCTGGGTGTTATTGCAGCACTTTGGGTGTTTGGTCGCCGCCACAATATTGCGTTTGCTGGGGTTGCTGATTTCGTAGCGCCGCTTACACCTGTGGGTCTGGCTTTGGGGCGTTTGGGTAATTTTATTGGGCAGGAACTTTGGGGACGACCCACTGATGTGCCCTGGGGCATGATTTTTCCTCGGGACCCTCTGGCACTGGCGCGTCACCCGTCACAGCTTTATCAATTTGCTTTGGAAGGATGCCTACTGTTCTTTATTGTTTGGGTGTTCAGCTTGCGACCGCGGCCACAATGGTCGGTAGCGGGTGTGTTTCTGGTGGGTTACGGAACGTTGCGGTTTATCGCAGAATTTTTTCGAGAGCCCGATGCTCACCTAGGCTTTCAGGCCTTTGGTTGGCTAACCCGGGGTCAACTACTGTGCTTGCCCATGTTCCTTTTGGGCTTGTGGTTGCTCCAGTACGCCTATCGTAACCGCACGCACTAACGCAAACACCCAATTTATGGAGGGTACTGATGCACGCCTATCTTGATTTACTGAGAGACATTCGAGATCACGGTGCGGTGCGCACTGATCGCACGGGCACCGGAACGCGCTCTCTTTTTGGGCGACAGCTGCGCTTTGATCTTAACGATGGTTTTCCGTTGCTGACCACTAAAAAGGTGCACTTTAAAAGTGTTGCCAACGAACTCATTTGGTTTCTCAAGGGTGATACCAACACCGCTTGGTTGAAGGAGAATGGCGTTTCTATTTGGGATGAGTGGGCTACCGAGCAAGGTGAGTTAGGGCCGCTTTATGGCGCTCAGTGGCGACGTTGGCCAACCCGAGATGGTGGTGAGATTGACCAGCTTGCCTATGTTCTCGATTGTCTGAAAAACCGTCCTGATAGCCGACGCATTTTGTTTCACGGATGGAATGTGGAGTATTTACCGGATGAAACGCTGTCGCCTCAGGAAAATGTGCACGCCGGACGCATGGCATTGCCCCCATGCCACCTGCTCTATCAGTTTTATGTCGTTGACGGAAAGCTGTCGACATTGTTATTCATCCGCTCCAGCGATACCTTTTTAGGACTGCCGTTCAATATCGCTTCGGTGGCGCTGTTGACGCATATGCTGGCACAGCAGGCCGGACTGGGGGTTGCGGAAGTGGTTGTCTCGATAGGGGACGCACACATTTACAGTAACCATGTCGATCAGGTCGAAGTGCAACTGTCTCGATCTCCCGGGCCGCCGCCAATGCTTAGGTTACTGAGGCAGCCCGACAGTTTGTTCGATTATTGCTACGAAGACTTTGCTTTAGAGGGGTACGCCCCTCAGGCGCATATCTCTGCACCGGTGGCTATTTAATGACGGGCTTACTAGACGAGGATGAAACCGTTCCAGTTGTTTTGGTGCTGGCGGTTTCCGAAAATGGCATCATTGGGCGCGGCAATACCCTGCCCTGGGATTTACCCGATGATTTACAGCACTTCAAGCGCACTACCATGGGGTGCCCAGTTTTGATGGGTCGAAAAACTTTCGAATCGGTCGGTCGACCTCTGCCGGGAAGAACGAATTTAGTATTAACTCGTGATGGTGCCTGGCAGGCCCCAGGCGTTTCAGTTTTTGCTTGCTTAGATGAAGCCCTGGCGCGAGCTGAGGCTCAAGCGCTGATTGATGGGTCACCAGCCATCTGCGTCGTCGGTGGTGCCGAGATTTATCGGCTAAGCCTGTGTAAAGCCGACCGCATCGTTTTAACCCTTGTGCATGGCGAAGTATCCGGTGACGCGACCTTTGATCTATCCGTTTTGAGTGCGTGGAAAGAGTTGAGTCGCGAGAATTTTTCTGCAGGATCTCGGAATAGCCATGATTTTAGTGTTGTGGAATTCGTCCGGTGTGGTTAATCTGCGCCCCCCGTGTAAGAAGAGAAGTAGTATTGCGGATTGATTTAGCCACGTCGGCTCAGGTAGAGTCGGGGTGTAGAAGTCGCTTGAACGTGTTACAGCTAGTAAAATTCATCGTCCTGCGCTAATAATAAACCTTAGATCAGCGGCTCTGGCCTATAGCGGCCAAAGCTAACAACTGCCTACTGAGAGGAAGTATCGACTCCATGACAACGCACCGATTCAAAACAGTTCTGCTCGCGGCCTGCGTCGCCGGCGGCGCCCTGGGTGTCGCCGCGTCCTCCAACGCCGCGTCCATTGACCAAATACTCGATGTTGGCAAGCAGCGTACCGCTGAAGCTAAAACGTCGCAGGCTAAGATTGATCGCCTCGCCGATGAGACACGCGATTTGCTATCTGACTACAAGACGGTCATGAAGCAGGTTGACGGTTTACGCGTGTACAACGCTCGGCTCGAGCGCCAGATTGCCAACCAAAATCAGCGTATCTCCGATATCGATGGCTCGATATCAGAGGCCGCAGTGATACAGCGTCAAATTCCTCCTCTGGTCGGGCGCATGCTTGATGGATTGGAGCAGTTCATTAATCTGGACATGCCCTTTGATCTAGACACTCGCCTGGGCAACATCGAGGCCGTTAGAAATAACCTTGATCGCTCTGATGTGACCGCCGCTGAGGCGTTTCGCCAGGTACTTGAGTTGTACTCGATTGAGCTGCAGTACGGTCGAGGTATTGAGTCTTACAGCGATACTATCGAGATCAATGGAACACCCCGTGAAGTGGATATTCTGCGTATAGGGCGTATCTCACTGGTTTATCAAACAACAGACGGTGCCGAAACTGGCGCTTGGGATACGGGTAGCGGTGGTTGGCAGGCATTGCCTGCTGGAGACTACGCCTCTGCTGTACGTAAAGGGGTTCGCATCGCGAAGAAGCAAGCCACTATAGAACTCTTAAATATGCCAGTAGCGGCGCCGGAGGCTAATTAAGATGACTGCTCAGTTTATTAAAGCATCAGCACTAGTGGTAGCGGGAGCGCTCGCTTCGACTGGCGCCTTTGCACAGGAAGAAGCTCCGGAGGTTCCTGCAGGACCTACCCCACAAGAGGTTGCTGCTGAAAACCTCAACCAACTGCTGGGTCTGGTAAAAGACGGTAAAGCTCGTGCCTCCTCAGACAACGCGGCAAGAGAGCGACGGTTTTCTGAAAATAAAGCAACTCAAGCCGGTGAATTGCGTCGGGCTGAACAAGAGCGAACCAATGAAGAGCGGCGTTCGGCGCGACTGGAAAAGCAGTTTGAAGACAATGAATTGCTGATTGCTGCAAAGCAGGAGCAACTTAAGGAGCGTTTGGGTACTTTGTCCGAGTTGTTCGGTCATTTGACCGCGGCGACGGGGGACTTGGCCTCTCAAATGGACGTCTCTTTGGTGTCTTCTCAGTACGCAGATCGCGAAATTTTCTTAAAAGCCCTGATCGCCAAGATGAGTGGTTCTGACAAGTTGCCTAGCGTCGCTGAGATTGAGCGGGTTTGGTATGAGTTGCTTCGTGAAGTAAAAGAGCAGGGTTCTATTGCGAAATTTACGGCTGAAGTGGCAACACCTTCGGGAGAGTTGAGCCAGCGTGAAGTGGTTCGCGTGGGGGCGTTTAACGTTATCGATGCCAATGGCAACTACCTCGCTTACGCAAACGGTAAGCTGAGTGAGTTACCAAGGCAGCCAGGCGGCTCGTTCGGAGGACAAGCGAACGAGTTAGCCGGTTCTTCGTCTGGCCTGCATCAGTTCGGTGTTGACCCCACGGGTCCTACCGGAGGGTCTTTCTTGGCCGCAATTATTGACAGTCCTACCCTTGAAGAGCGATGGCATCAGGGCGGTTATGTTGGATACGCCATTACTGCGGTTGGTGCCTTCGCCTTCTTGCTCGCTATTTACCGAGTGCTGGTACTCACTATGGTCAGCACTAAGGTTTCTAGCCAGCTGAAGTCGAATACGGCTAACACCAACAATCCGCTGGGTCGCGTGCTGAAAATTCACGAAGACAAGCCCGATATGGATCCAGAAACCCTCGAACTCAAGATGGCCGAAGGTGTCTTGCGTGAGACGCCAAAGCTGGAGGCTGGGTTAACGCTACTGAAGATTATTGCTGCAGTAGCGCCACTGATGGGACTGCTCGGTACGGTTACGGGTATGATTATTACCTTCCAGGCCATTACCATTTTTGGTGCCGGGGATCCCAAGGCAATGGCAGGCGGTATTTCCAGCGCGTTGGTTACAACGGTGTTGGGTCTGCTGGTCGCTATTCCCACAGTATTGCTTCATACGATTGTGAACGGTCGTGCTCAAAGAATCATTCACGTGATTAATGAGCAGGCGACCGGCATCGTGGCCGAGCACGCTGAGCGCGAGCACAATCGCTAAGCGAAAGGCTGAGGGGAGTTTCGATGCCAGGGGTTTTTGAGGTCATACTCGCGTTCATGGAAAAAGGCGGCAACGTTCTTTGGTTGATCGCAATACTCGTGTTTTTCATGTGGACGCTAATTTTTGAGCGGCTGTGGTACTTTTCCGCCACTTGGCGGAAAGATCGCGCTCAGGTGGTATCTGTTTGGGAAAATCGCACCGAGCGCCAATCGTGGAACGCTAAGCAGATTCGCCAAAAAATGCTGTCTAGTAGCCGCGACATGATTAACAACAACATGAATGTCATTACCACATGCGTTGCCCTTTGCCCGCTTTTGGGTCTTTTGGGTACGGTGACGGGAATGATCGAAGTGTTTAACGTTATGGCTGTCACCGGTGGCGGAGACGCTAAGTCGATGGCCGGTGGCGTTGAGAAATCAACGATACCCACCATGGCCGGAATGGTAGCAGCGCTATCGGGTTTGTTTGCAAATACTTATCTGCAGCGAGTTGCTAGCCGCGAGCAGATGTTCCTTGAAGATCAACTCACGTCTGACCATTGAGTTGGTACTTGGGAGGAGTAGTTAGCCATGCGCAGAATTGCTAAACAGCAGGAAGATGACGGGGCAGAAATTGATCTGACACCCATGCTTGACGTCGTTTTTATCATGCTAATCTTTTTTATTGTCGTAGCGTCATTTATCAAAGAAGCGGGTATCGAAGTGAACCGCCCTGATGACAACCAGCAATCCGACCCAGAGGATTCAGTCAGCATCGTCGTTGAAGTGGCAGCCGACAATCAAATTTGGATGGAAAACCGTCGGGTTGATGTCCGTGCCGTGCGTGCCAACATTCAGCGATTATTGGCTGAGGACCCCGATGCGCCGGTGACAGTGAAGGTCGAAAAGGGCGCAGAAGCTGGTGTCGTGGTGGATGTTGCGGACGCAGCTCGAGAGTCGGGTGTTGGCGTTGTGAACTGGGCAAGTAGTAAGTGAGGGGTACGGCATGAGTATGCGAGATCAGGCCTCTCGGTCCAGGCGATCATCAGAGCAGGAAGGTCAAATTGATTTGACCCCCATGTTGGACGTGGTGTTCATCATGCTTATTTTCTTTATTGTGACATCGTCCTTCGTCAAAGAACCGGGCGTAGAAATTTTCAAGCCCCAAGCAACCACTACAGAAGCTTGTGCCCGTGGCACGATTATTTTTGCGGTCGATGCGCGAGGCGATATTTACTACAACAAAAATAAGTTAAAGCTAGATAAAGCTTTGCGAACTGCGGAGGCTGCAAAGAAAGAAGCTCCGCAGGCCAATATTGTTGTACAGGTGGATCGTGAGACACCGGCCTACGCCGTTGAAGAGCTAATCGACATCGTGCGTCCAGTGCTGACCGCCCCTCCCTGTATCTCGACTGATGATGAGGCTTGATTTAAATGGGTAGTTCAATACGCATTTTTGTTGGCGGATTGCTCGCGATACCGGTCGCTATCGGTCTGTTCTATATTATGCAGAGCCTAGTCGACAGAGATTTCAAGCAGGAAGACTCAAAGGCCAGGAAGATCGCAGATATTGTGGTTCCAGATAAAGTTATCGAAACGAACCTCAAGGAAGTTCTGCCAGAGAAAATTGAAGATCCTGAAGAACCTCCACCGGATCTAGAGCCTATCGAATTTGATAGCGATATTGATATGGGCGTCGTGAACAATGCCCCGTCAACGGGCATTACGTTAAAGCTCAATTCATCAGGCATGTCTTCAGGTGACGGTGAATACTTACCGATCGTTAAGGTGGCGCCCATTTATCCTCGTCGCGCTCAGACTCGGGGTATTTCCGGTTATTGCATTGTGGAGTACACCGTGACAAAAACCGGATCGATACGTGATCCTCAGGCGGTTGACTGCCAGCCAGCAGGTATTTTTGATCGGGCATCGGTGAAAGCTGCAGCCAAGTTTAAATATAAGCCGCGCGTGGTTGATGGCGAGCCCATCGAGGTCGCTGGCGTACAAAATAAGTTTACCTACGAACTAGAGCAATAGGGCGTAAAGGCTAGGGCATCCCGAGTATGAAGAGAATTTTAAGTACTGCTTTTTTGGCAATCGCCGTGACGAGCGCCGGGGTTGTTGTTGATCAAGCTTTATCGGTTGGTTGGGTATCTCCAGCCCATGCCCAAGACAAGGGCGAGGCGAAGAAACAGCGCGAGACACGTCGTACTCCAGCCCTCCGAAACAAGGTCTATGAGAAGCTTGCCGAAGCTCAGGCTTTTGCTGAGGCCAAAGATTACGCCAGTGCTGAGCAAGTGCTTAACCAAATGATCGCGGGTGAAGGCAAGCGCGCCCTGAACAGTTACGAGCTGGCTAACGTGTACAATTTATATGCGTTTTTGCGGTACTCGGCCGAGGATTATAACGGCGCATTGAATTACTATAAGCAGGTCGTGGCCCAACCCGATATTCCTCTGGCAATGGAAATCAACACGAAATTTACCGTAGCACAGCTGTACTTCGTGCAGGAGCAGTGGCGCCCAGGGATTGATGCCTTACTCGAATGGTTCGAGCTGTCTGACAAACCCAACGCTACGGCTTATATCTTGCTTGCCCAAGGTTATTATCAGATCAAAGATTACGATAGTGCGCTTGATAACGTAGAAACGGCCATTGCGATGTATGAAGGCGATGGCAAGCTACCCAAAGAACAGTGGTACAACCTCGCACGTTTTCTCTACTTCGATAAAAACGATTTCGACAACGCCTTGGCGACACTTTATACGTTGATTGAGTACTACCCAAAGAAGCAATATTGGGTTCAGGCTTCGCATTTATACGGCGAAAAAAAGGATGAGCCCACACAGCTCGCTATGATGGAGACCGCCTATCTTCAGGGTTTGCTCGATAAGAGCTCGGAGTTGGTTCAGGTGGCTTACCTTTATCTGAATGCCGAAGTCCCCTACCCCGCTGCTAAGGTGATGGAGCAGGGCTTCAAAGATGAGCTCGTTGAAGAGAAGTCAAAAAATTACGAGCTTACGGGCAGTGCCTGGCGTCAAGCTCAAGAGATCGACAAGGCAATCCCCAATATGGAAAAAGCTGCGGAACTCTCCGATAAAGGCGAACTTTACACCCGACTCGGCAATGTTTATCTCGACAGCGATCAGCACAAAAAAGCGATTGGTGCGGTGACGAAGGGACTAGCCAAGGGCGGCGTCAAGCGGCCTGACTCCGCAAGATTGGTGCTCGGCATGGCGCATTTCAATCTCGGCGACTATAAGAGCGCTAAAAAAGCTTTCAGAGATGCGGCTAAGGACGAGCGCTCTGAGAAGTACGCCCGGCAGTGGATTCGGTATATTGCCAGTGAAGAAGAGCGTCAGCGAGAGATGGCTAAAGATATCTGATCTATTGGTGCTGACTTTGGGTCATCATCCCGCGTAAGCAAAAGTGCGTTTACAAGATAAAAAAAAGGGGCTCTTTAGGAGCCCCTTTGCGTTTCTTGGATCTTATTACTGATTAGACGGGAACGACATTCTCAGCTTGTGGGCCTTTCTGACCCGTTGCTACCGTAAACTGGACTTTCTGACCATCCGTGAGGGTTTTAAAACCATCCCCCTGGATTGCGCTAAAGTGGACGAATACGTCGGGGCCGCCTTCTTGCTCTATAAATCCGTAACCCTTGGTTTCGTTGAACCACTTTACGGTGCCTGTAACTTGTGACATTGAGTGTACCTTTGTTTCATAAATTACCCCCGAATAATGGTACAAGACCATACGTCGAGGTTGGAACGGGTTCTGCCCGGTGTTTAGCTTCCGCCTCCGTTAAGAGAACGAACCACATAACAGGCTGAGTGTAGCACTAGCAGAGCCTTGTTTTGCGTAAAAATTGATTAAATATTGAACTTATTCCACATTAATTGGGGTTATTGGACAGGTAAAAACTTAAGTAGGTCGGTTGTGCCGGTTTTTCCCATGGTGCTACCCATGGTCAACAAGATGAAATCACCCCGGCTCAGATAGCCACCATCAAGTAGAAATTCCATGACACGACCTTCAATATCCTCAGCAGCGAAGGCGGTAGCGTCGAAATAAAGAGGAATAACGCCGCGACATAAAGCCAATTTCTGTAAGGTTTTGTGTTGTCGACTGAGCCCGAATATGGGCAGTCCTGAGGAGAGCCGGGACATCATGGTAGGCGTCACCCCCCGCTCTGTTAGGGTCGCAATGCCTCGAACTTCAGCAAAGTGGTTGGCCCCGTACATCGCCGAAAGCGCAATGGCTTCTTGTGGGCTGGAAAATTCCCGATCGAGGCGATATCGCGAAGTTCGAGCAACCGGGTGAGTTTCTGCGCCGAGAGCGGCCTCGGACATGGCGGTGACTACCTCAATGGGGTATTGGCCAACCGCGGTCTCTGCGGACAGCATGACCGCATCAGTCCCGTCCAGCACGGCGTTGGCCACGTCGAATACTTCCGCACGGGTTGGCATGCTATTACTGATCATGGATTCCATCATTTGCGTGGCCGTAATGACTAGCCGGTCGAGCTTGCGGGTACGTTTGATCAGGTCTTTTTGAATACCAATGAGCTGGGCATCTCCAACTTCTACGCCCAGGTCGCCCCGTGCAACCATAACGCCCTCAGCGGTTTCGATAATACTATCGAGTAAGTCGTAGTCGGCGACCACTTCTGCTCGTTCTATTTTCGCAATAATGGCAGGACTCACACCCACGTCGGCAAGAAGTTCACGGGCTAGGTTAATATCTTCTTTGCTTGAAACGAATGACACCGCAACGAAATCAGGGTCCACGCCGGCCATTCCCGCTATGTCTGAGCGGTCTTTTTCCGTCAGTGCCGGTGCCGCGAGGCCTCCGCCAAGTTTGTTGACGCCTTTTCTAGATGACAGGCGCCCGCCAATGATCACCGTGCAGTCCACGGCTCTCTCGGTAACGTCGTCAACACGCAGCCGGAGCTTGCCGTCGTCTAAGAGAAGAATGTCATCGACCAGCACCTGTTGTGGCAGTGCGCGATACTCAATACCAACACGTCTTTGATCTCCGGCATCATGGGCTGTATCGAGATCAAGACAGAAGGGATCACCACCTGTTAGCTCAACAGACCCGCTCGCGAAGCCACTGATCCTGATTTTTGGACCCTGTAGATCGGCGAGAACCCCAATGTAGCGACCGGCATAGCCCGCCTGGCGTCTAATGCGAGCCGCAACTTCCGCATGATGTTCAGCCGAACCGTGACTGAAGTTCAGGCGGAACACATCCACCCCTGCTGCAATGAGTCGATTAAGCATGTCCTCGCTATCAGAGCCGGGACCGACCGTTGCAACGATTTTTGTGCGCCTATGAGTTTTTGGTCCCTGATTCAAAACGAGTTACTCCTGTTCAACAGTGTTAGCTGCTGGTGACATCTGCGTTTATATGAGTGTCGATAAATTGTCGCGTAATATCGGGAAAATCACTGAATACCCCATCTATACCGGCATCTAGAAAAATACCCTGATGAAGAGATTCAAAGTCCTTAAATCCCGCTTCCAAGCTGTCAGCCCTCAACGTAAAAGCATGAACTAATAAGCCTCGGGCATGCGCAGCGGCCACAAGGTTAGTGGGCGTCGTTCCGTCGGCTTCAAACAGCTGTGGTATCCAGGGGCCAATGCCATCAGCATAGCTAGCAACGTCATCAAGTCCTTCATCGGTGCGCATAAAATCGAAATCAACGCCGGGTGGCTCCTGCCAGCTGTTATCCCCAACCAGCTGAATCAGTGGCAGAGGGCTTTTAACCTTATGTTTAAGGTGGCGCAGGGTCTGTGGATCGAAGCACTGAAAAAAAATTGGCGCGCGTTCATGGTGTAGATGTGCCGCGTCTAGGACCTTGATGGTAGCAGCGGCAATGTCTAGGCCGGCAGCCGCGTGAAAAGTGGGCGACTTCATTTCAATGTAGTAGCCCGTTCGTGCCCCCCGTGACTTGTTTAAACCCTCAATCAAAATAATTTCTTCACTAAGAGTTGGTATGCGCAGTTCTAGGTCAACAACCGGAAACCGCCCATCGAACACAGCATTTCCCAAAGGGTCGATACGTTCATGTACTGCTAGGGTTTTAAGTTCTGCGAGATCGAAATCGATGGCATAGAACCGGCCATCATCACGGGCTCGATCTGGGAACTGTCGTGCGACATCTGTGGTGCTCTCAAGATAAATATCGTGCAAGACCATGGGTACTCCATCCCGGGACAGCACAATGTCTTGCTCAATATAATCTGCCCCTAGCGTATGGGCTGCTGCGACGCACGGTAGCGTGTGCTCTGGTAGGTAAGCACTAGCTCCGCGATGTGCAATGACAATTGGCTTCACAGGCCTTGAACCCTTGTTGATGAGTTGTGATTCGCCAACTAGGATGGCGACACCGCTTGCCTAAAAAACTATAGATTGGCGGTGGTAGCACACCCGATGCTGGGCGAAGAACGGTCGGACTCTATGATACCGCTTATCGAGCGGGAAGAGACCCCAGGGTATTTGTTAGTGCTTGGTACTTTGCAGGCTCTTCGACCCCTGCTATAAATACGGCCATGACTGTCGCTGATACCAGAACGCCCTGTCCGCCCTATGGCTATAGCTGTTCTTGCGATTTGTCTGAGCGGCGTCAGATTGAATTGGTGGCTGAATTCCACGCCTATCGCATTAGGCCGACACGCATTGCCTACCGCTTGGGGATTGACATTGCCTTAATCGATGCCTTGCTCGCCGGCGAGCGTGAAGCTAAGCGATTTGAGGCTTTGGTGGGTCATTTTCGCAAACGCCGCTTTAACCAACGACTCCGCGATTCTGAAAAAGTTAAGGGTCAGACGGCTTACGAACAGCGAGAGAGAGCTTTGCGAGATTTTAAAACCCAGACTGGCGTCTGAAAGTTTATTTGGCTAATTCGGTTTCTTCAGCTTCCAGCCATTTGAGCCGTCGTTCTAAGCGCTCTAACACCCCTGTTTCAGTCTTACGCGCTGCATCGTCGGCAGACTTGATTTTGTCTTGCTGTGCATCAATCTCAGCTTTGACCTCGCGAATTTCCTCGCGCAGGGCTTCAATATTTGCCGCGGCATGGGCTCTGTCAAAGATTTTTGTTTCTGGTGTCTGAGTGGGGTGAGGGTTTACCTTGGATAAGACTTGCTCTGGGAAAGTTTGGGTGTCACCCGTTTGCTGCCGTTGAGCGACAATATTGGGAGAGGCAATTTCTATTCCAGCGCCGTGAAGCTCGTCCAGCATCTTCTGTCTGAGCTGACTACGAGCTGTCAGTGGGTTTACAACATCCTCAAGGAATCCGGCAGCGCGATAAACCACGGCATGGTCAAGTAGCTCTGCCACCAAGACATAGGGATCTTTGAGTCCGGCTCCCGCGGCCGCTTTGAGTAATTCTTGTTCTGCTGAACTGTGGTGAACATCATAGCCCAAGGAAATATCGGCCTGAATGATGGTGCCCTCGCGATGCTGGACCGTAACGGGTTGGGTGATGAGTAAAAGATTGGGAAGATTAGTGAAGTCGCGGGTTTCCGTTTGGATACGGGTACTAACCAGAGAACGTCGCGTGACGCGACCAAAGACACCATTGACAAAAATGAAGTCACCGGGCTTAAAAGGTCGGGTGGCCTGGAGCATGATGCCGGCCATCGCATTGGAGACAAAAGTCGTTGAAGATAGTGCGATAATGGCAGTGAGAACCACACCGATTAAGCTCAATATTTGGCCACGGACGTCGGCTTCAAGTGGCAGTGCTACGACTAAAGCGACAACAATGGCTAAGCCTGAGCCCCAAAAGATCAGCTGAAAGATCAGTGAGCGTCCATCGGTTTCTGTGGCTCGCTGGGAAAGACGACTGATGACCAAGAGGCTGATACTGCCCACGAGCAATGTCATTACAGCGGGGATGTATTGACTTAACTGCATCATAGTTCTCATCATCCCGTATTGATCGTCGCAAGGCTAGCGGTTGTTTTTTTTCTTTTTGAAGATGATAAAATCACTGCTTGGAGAATACTATGACAACCGCGTTTGATCGTTGGATAAGAATGATGGAGGTAGGAAGCCACGAAGGTTTGTGGGAACTCCTCGATCCCGACTGCGTTTTTTGGTCGCCCGTTGTGCACACCCCTCAAGTCGGTAGGCCCATATCCCATGCCTACCTATCGGCGGCGGGTGAGGTCTTCCACGACGGTTTCCATTACACGCGCACCGTGGTTCAGGGCGATCAGGGGGTTTTTGAATTTGAATGCGTTATGGATGGTATCAAGGTCAACGGTGTTGATATGATTACTATTCGCGATGGACTCATTGTCGACTTTAAGGTTATGGTGCGGCCCCTCAAAGCGATCAACATGGTCCATCAAAAGATGATGGCCATGCTCGAGAAATCTAAGGAACCCCTAAAACAGTGACATCGGGTAAGTTAATGCGTATCGCCAACAGGTCCTTGAAGGGCCCTGTTCGATGGCTATTAGTTACCGGTCTGGTGTCGTTGCTGTCTCTGCAGGTGATCGCAGCTGATCACTGGCACGGAGTCGACGATACGCAGCACTGTGAGATTTGTCTTCACGCTCATGATGCCCCTGTTTACAACACACCGCAGCCGTATGAGCTTTACGCTTGCGATTCTCCCCAATGCCACTTCAGCACTCCGATTTATGAGGCTGGCCCTAAGTACGGCTCTGGCAACCGAGATCCCCCCAACATTCTCTGAAATGACATGCGTCGAGGCCATTGCGGTGGCCTCTTAGTACTATTATTTTTGGAGAGAACCATGATCTTTCAACGCAATTGGGCGGCACTTTGTCTTGCCTTTATGACCTTCGGTACCCTTGCCGAAGATGACGAGCAGTCTTTAGAGCACGTATTAGTCACGTTGCCGATTCACCAGACGGCAACAGAAACCAGCCTTCCAGTAACCGTGCTTACGGGTGATGAACTCGCACGGGAAGCTGCGGCGACTCTTGGTGAGACACTAGACAGACTTCCCGGTGTACACAACGCGAGCTTTGGCCCTGGTGTTGGGCAGCCGGTCATCCGAGGCCTTTCTGGACCTCGTGTAACAACACTTCAAAATGGCACCCGTAGTGCCGATGCCTCTTCACTCAGCGCCGATCATGTTGTTGCTGTGGAATCGTTGCTTGCTGAAACTATTGAGGTTTTGCGTGGTCCCGCCACCCTATTATATGGCGGCGGTGCTATTGGGGGCGTTGTAAACGTCATAGATAACCGCATTCCAACGACTTTACCTGAGGAAACCCGTTGGGGAGTCGACTACCGTTATACGGGAGCAAATGGTGGCAGTGCCGGAACCTTTCGGGTTGACACAGCTTTGGGTCCCGTTGCTCTGCATGCCGATGCGTTATTTAGAGACGCTGAAAACCTGGAAGTGTCTACAGGCGCGGGTACCGATGGCGCCGACTTTCTTCCCAATACAGATACTCAGGCGACGGCAGGTACCCTGGGACTTGCATTTCATTTCGATGGCGGATTTTTTGGTTTGGCGGTAAATCGCCAGAAAAACAAGTATGGGCTTCCTGAAGGCAGTCATGGTCATCATGGACATGATGAAGATCACGACGATGATCATGGTGAAGATCACGACGATGACCATGATGAAGATCACGACGATGACCATGATGAAGATCACGACGATGATCATGACGAAGATCACGACGATGATCATGATGAAGATCACGACGATGATCATGATGAAGATCACGAGGAGCACGACGACGGACATGGGGGTGAAGAAGAAGTCAACATTCGTCTCGACATGGAGCAGACGCGATATGACATGCGGCTGCAGCTTAACGAGCCTATGGCAGGTATTGCTCGCCTCTCCGGTGTTGTCTCACTGATCGAGTACGAGCACACCGAGTTTGAAGGCGTGGAAGTCGGTACCGTTTATGCCAGCGATTCCATTGAAGGAAGGCTAGAGGTAGTGCATAGCCCAATCGGCGACTTACATGGCGTGTTAGGGCTTCAGGTTAGTGATACTGAATTCAGTGCTGTGGGTGAAGAAGCGTTTGTCCTCCCCACTGATATTTCTCGATCAGGACTGTTCCTTTTAGAAGACTGGCACAGTGGCTCATGGCAACTTGAAGGTGGCTTACGTTTTGATCGTGATGAGCTAAAGCCTCAAGACGGTATGGCACCGACTAGGAAGTTTGATACGTTTTCGGCCTCTTTTGGAGCGCTCTACGAGTTCACTGAGGCCTGGCACCTATCGGCTACTCTGACGCGATCAGAGCGCGCCCCCAGCGTTGAAGAGCTGTACTCCAACTATGGAAATTCCGGACCTTCGACTTGGATAACCCATGCTGCAACAGCGGCTATTGAGCTTGGCGACGTCAATCTTGACACAGAAGAAAGCCTCAATATTGATGTTGGTCTATCGCTTCATGCCGACACACATTCGTTGCGCATCGGTGCCTATTTCAATGATTTTGATAACTTCATCAACCTAGCTAGTACAGGCATGGAGGTGAGTGAAACTCCCGTTCGAGCTTATGAGCAAGGAGCTGCTGAATTTATGGGCCTTGAACTTGACGGCCAGTGGCAGGTTTGGGAGGCCGATCGAGGACGCGTTACCCTTGAAGTTGAAATGGATATGACCCGCGGAGAGCTTGCCGATGGTAGTGATGTACCGCGATTACCACCACTTTCGGGCGCAGTAGGCCTGGTTTGGGAGCAATCAACCTCAAGATACTTCACGCGACTTACCGGGGCTGATAAGCAGGATCGGGCAGGAGCCAACGAAGAGGCGACTGACAGTTGGACTCGCTGGGATATTGGAGGGGAGTGGCAGTTCGATTTCAGAGATTCATTTATTACCTTGTCAGCAGCCGTGCGTAATATTCGTGATGAGGAAATTCGTCTGAGTACCTCGGTGCTTAGGGAGTATGCACCAGAACCTGGACGTTCATTTAACTTGGGTGTCCGAATGGAGTTCTGAGGCGTTACAATGCCAAGGTGAATCGACTAATCATTGGAATCAGCGGGGCCTCGGGGGTTCAATTTGGCGTCAGAGCTCTAGAGCTTCTGGCCCCGCTACCTATCGAAACCCATTTGGTCATGTCGCGTTCGGCGGAGCTTACGGTCCACCATGAACTCGACATGCCGCTGACCGATCTTCGAGCCCTGGCTGACCACTGGCATCCTATAAAAAATGTGGGTGCCTCTATTGCTAGTGGATCTTTCCGTAATATGGGTATGCTCATTGCCCCCTGTTCGATTCGCACCCTGGGTGAAATTGTTTCGGGGGTCACTTCTACGTTGTTGACCCGATCGGCTGATGTGGCCTTGAAGGAGCGCAGACCCCTAGTCTTAATGGTGCGAGAAACGCCCCTGCATCTTGGACATTTACGCAATATGGTTGCGGCAACGGAGATGGGAGCTATTATCGCGCCCCCCGTACCTGCTTTTTACACCCGCCCTGAATCGGTTGATGCTCTGGTTACTCAGAGTGTTGCTCGGGTGCTTGACTTGTTTGCCATCGATATCCCAGAGATACATCGATGGACTGAGTCGTGAGCCCACCAAACTGGCGCTTTCCTCCAGAATGGTTGGTGTTTAGCGTTATCGTCGTTGACCTTATTGGCTTTGGTATCCTGATTCCCATCCTCCCTTTCATGTCGCCTGCCTTGGGCGGTGATGAGATGGACGTTGCGTTAGTTATTGCCATTTACAGTCTTTGTGCTGGCATCGCGGGTCCATTTTGGGGAAGTCTCTCGGATCGTATTGGTCGAAAACAGGTCTTGATGCTGTGTTTGTTTGGCGGTGCCCTGTCTTACGGCATGATCGGCGCTGCGAGCCAACTGTGGATGCTCTATGCGGCACGCGCGGTTGGCGGGGTTATGGCCGGTAGCCTGCCTGTGGCCTCGGCATTAATGGCCGATGTGAGTGCCCCACATAGGCGCGCTAAGGCCATGGGTCTTGTGGGTACCGCTTTTGGGCTGGGGCTCATTCTTGGGCCGGTGATTGGTGGTGTGTTGGCGGGCCCTAACGGAACATTTTTGTGGCCGGGTTTATTTGCCGCAGCCATGTCTTTGGTTTCGGTGGTCTTGGCCGGATGGCTGCTACCGGCTGATCGCCCCAGTGCCGAGCAGACTAAAAAGGTGCGAAAAGTTTCTGGTTCCGAAAGTATGGTGGCTTTTATTCGGCGCCGGCATGCCCTATTGCTGACAGTACAATATACGTTGCACACGGGAGCGGTAAGCGCAGCCATATATTTAAGCCCACTATGGTTAGCTGCTTATCTAGGCTGGGGGCCCAGAGAGGTTGGAATTTTGTTTGGGCTTGTTGGCGTTGCCATGATCGTCGTTCAAGGTGCCATGATGGACTGGATGACACGAACCTTCGGATTGATCAATGTGTTGAGCGCTGGTGCCGCTATTTTTGCAGCCAGTCTGATCGCTGCAATATTAGTCGAGACTGAGCTTGGCAGGGGGCTTGTCATCTTCATGGCATTCGCCGGGGCTACCTGCTGTTTACCGGTTTTAAATACGGTGGCTAGCAGTATCGTTGACACCCACGAGCGCGGACGAATGATGGGGGTAACGGCATTGGCCGCCTCGGTCGGGCGCGTTATCGGTCCGCTTGTTACCGGCTTAGTATTGGCTGTTAGTGACTACCCATTGTCTTGGTTTGTTATAGCGCTACCCGTATTTCTGGTGTTGTTATGGTCACGAACCGGGGCAGCTCGTTATGCTGGTCACGGTGGTCTGCAGCCATCAAGCCCGTGAATGTGCGGGGCTCTTAACAGAAGATAGCAGCAATTTTTGCGCCGTATGGCCTGAGCATTCAGACATAAAACGCCTTGATTACAAGAGGTTTGCTGCTATGGTTATTTCAATTTTCTCTTGGCGATCGCCCTGTCATGAAGTCCCGTGTTCTTATTACCTTGCCCCTGCCAGCCGCTGTTTTGGGCCCACTGAAAACAAAGTTTGATATTCAGGTTTGGGATGATGGCCCTATGCCCCAATTACAAATTGCGGAGCTGGCTAAAACCACTGACGCTATCTTGTGTTCGCTGGGGACTGCCATTACCGCCGATCTCATTAGATCAAATCCGCAGTTGACCACTATATCCAGCATTTCAGTCGGCGTTGATCACATCGATATGGAGGCTGCAACAGCAGCTGGCCTTCCGGTTGGTCATACCCCTGAGGTTTTAGTCGACAGCACTGCCGATTTGGCCCTGGCGCTGATGTTGGCGACAACGCGCCGGATTGTGGAGGCCGATCGTTTCGTTCGCGAGGGCCAGTGGTCCTCTGATTGGAGTACCGACTTTTTTCTAGGCAGTGATTTAAGTCGTGCTACGGTGGGCATTGTCGGGCTAGGACCGACGGGTCTTGCGGTCGCTAAGCGTGTTAGGGCATTTGGGGCCAATGTCATCGGATGGAATCGGACCGAACGTGAGGTATCGGGTGTGCGTAATATCGCTCTCGATGACCTTTTCGCTGAAGCCGATATCATTTCAGTGCACACGGCGGCTACGCCAGAGACACATCATCTTGTGAGTGCAGATCGTCTCGCGATGATGAAACCCGGTGCGGTGATTATTAATACTGCTCGCGGCTCGGTGATTGATGAGTCAGCCCTTATTGCCGCCCTATCCAGCGGTAGAATTAGGGCGGGACTCGATGTCTATGCTCAGGAACCGATCGCCAAAAGTAGTCCACTTTTGGTCTTGGATAACGTTGTCCTGATGCCACATCTCGGTAGCGCCACGGCGGCTACCCGTCAGGCCATGATCGAGCGCGCTTATGTGAACCTCGTCGCGGGTCTAGAGGGTAAGCCCTTACCTTGGTGCGCTAATCCTGAGGCCTACAGCTCGCGTTAATTCGCCTTGGGCAGACGCCCCAAGGCCCGGTTTACGGCCTTATCAACACTCGATGACATACGCTTTGCATCGAAATTGGCGTGGTCAACGACTTTACTCATACCCGCGGCCCAGATCGGATTTTGGGTGCTTCCGTCGGTAAATGTTAGGAGGATACTGGTCACCTCTCTAGGCCCAGATAGTGCGTAAGCGTTATCGATCAGCGCCTGATCTGCACGGCGATTGATAACAAGATCTTGACTGGAGACCGGAATATCTTGGTTGTTTGCGTCGGTCGCGGCCATGCTCAGGGCGCCCTCACTGATTGAAGCCTTGAACTGGTAAATGATCTGAAAATCTCCATCAGCGTCTACGCGTTGGTATCCCTTATTCGCTAATTTTTGATCAACAGAAGCTCGCAGGGTGGGGTCCAAAGCGTAGAGTGGGTCTGAGGAAATTCCAGAGGCGTCCAGGGCAGCTGCCTGCCAGTTATACGTAACGTAGTTGCCAGCCTCAAAGCGATCATTGGGTGTTGTATCTACCTGAACGCCAGAGCACCCACCAAGAGTCAATGACGCTAACAGGCCGGTGCACAAGAGCCAGAATTTTACGGATCTAACAATCATGGTTTCTTCCTTGATGCGCGAATCTTTCATACAGTTAATAGCACCCTCCCAGAGGTAAAATACCGTGGTGGAGTGTTCCTAGGAAAAGAATAACAGCTTTATCACCATTCCTATTATGGCGAGGGCAAGTACCCGGCGTATTAAACCCTCCCCGTTTCGCAAGGTAAGGGTGGCACCCAGATAGCCTCCCAGTGAGTTGCCAATAGCCAGCACTGCGCCGGTCAGCCATAAAATGTCACTTTGGACACTAAACACCGCCAATGCCCCCAAGGTATAGACGGCAACAATGAAGCACTTGTGAGCATTGGTGCTCACCAGGTCGAGGCCCATGACACGATTTAAAATCGGCATCAAAATGAAGCCCACCCCGATCTGGATAAAGCCTCCCCAAAAGCCTGCGAGGACCATAAGCAGATGACCCCACAGCATGTTTTTAGGCTGCTCACCCCCGGTATGGCTTGCCGCGCTCCCCCGATACATCAAAGCGAGTGTTCCCAGCATTACTAGGGCCAAGGCCATGTTGAATTGGGCGCCAGAAAGTTGCACTCCGGTCCAGGCACCGAGCAAAGCACCGGGCAGCGCGCACAGCGCGAGGGTGATACTGAGACGAAAATTAGTTTGGCCGCCCCGCATAAATGTACCTACAGCGGTAACATTTTGCGCGAGAATTGCGATTCGGTTTGTACCGTTGGCGATAGGGCCGGGGACACCTAAAAATACCATCACAGGGACAGTAATCACAGAACCGCCCCCCGCCATAACATTAATAGCCCCCCCTACAATACCTGCTGCAATTAAAGCGCCGTAGTGCCAGAGTTCCATGGGTTAGTCGCTTTCTACTTCGCGTAGCGTCACTAATTCTTCAGCCGCGGTAGGATGGATGCCGATCGTCTGATCAAAGTCCAATTTGGTGGCCCCCATACGCAGGGCTATTGCCATGCCCTGAAGAATCTCCCCAGCATCCGGTCCCACCATGTGCACACCCAATACGCGTTGACTAGCCTGATCAACGATGAGCTTCATCATTGACCGTTCATCTCTACCGCTGAGGGTATGTTTCATGGGTTTGTACTCAGAGCGATAGATATCTAGACGGCCAAAGGCTTGTCTTGCTTCCGTCTCGGTATAGCCTACCGTACCGACATTGGGCTGGCTAAAGACAGCTGTTGGAATAAAGTCGTAGTCAACGGTTTTGCCGCCAGCTCCAAATTCTCGGTGAGCAAATGCCATGCCCTCGGCCAGTGCAACCGGAGTGAGTTGTTCACCACCAATTAAGTCACCAAGTGCGTAGACCGATGCTTCAGCAGTTTGAAGTTTATCATTTACGTCGATGAAGCCATCCTCATTTAACGCAACGGCAGTGCATTCGAGATTGAGGTCCGCAATATTGGGGCGTCTACCGGTCGCACATAGGATCGCGTCAACCTCGGTCACGGTGTTGTCCTCAAAAATTACGCTGTAACCGCCTGAACCCCGCTCTATGGATTTTGGGTTGGTATTGAAGCGCAGATCGACGCCGGTTTTCCGAACTTCTTGCGCTAAGAATTGGCGTACATCGTCATCGAAGCCTCGCATGAACAAGTCTCCACGGTAGGCTTGTAAAACATTTGCTCCAAGGCCATTGAAAATACCGGCAAATTCAGTCGCAATGTAACCGCCCCCGACAATGAGCAAACGTTTTGGGAAGTGCTCGAGGTCGAAAATCTCATTGGAAGTGAGCATATGCTCCTTACCCGGAAGGTCGGGAAGGTAGGGCCATGTGCCTGTGGCCACTAAAATCTTCTCGGCGCGAAAAATTTGGCCTCCAACATCGACAGTATGGGGGTCTAGAAGTCGTGCGCGACCCGCAATAATGGTGGCGCCAGGCGCTTCCAGCAGCCGTTCATAGATTGCATTTAAGCGAGATATCTCGGCTTTTTTTCGGTCCCTTAGGGTTGGCCAGTCAAACGCTGGGGCGTCACCGTGCCAGCCAAAACCTGCACTGTCACTGAAACTCTTGGAAAATTCGCTGGCGTACACGTACAGCTTTTTAGGCACGCAGCCCACGTTAACGCAGGTGCCACCCATATACCGATCTTCGGCAATAGCGACTCGGGCCCCTAGTGCGGCCGCGACGCGG
>CALKNZ010000078.1 GCA_938091995.1 uncultured Luminiphilus sp.
ATAAGTCATGGGAGAGCTACGAGAATGAAATTCTGGGCTTGGCACCGACAGCAAACAGCACTATGGCAGCAACTTCTGGGATTAGACCACTATCAGCTTTTATGGTTTGCGTTTTTGAAAGGCCTGGTTCTTGGTGCGTTATTGACGCTTTGGCTAGCTTGAGGCCTCAATAATCGGCGATTCCTGGCTGATGAAGGGGCCGTCAATACAAATACGCCGGCCATCGGGGGACGCGCAGGCGCCGCAAATGCCGACGCCGCATTTGGTCGTGTAATCAATCGCGCTAAAAATCTGCTTTTGCTCGCAAAACTCTCGCTGCACTGCTTCTGCCGCATGAATCATGGGCGCGGGCCCGCAGTTGTAGAACCACAGCTTTTTTCGTGCCTCTGAGCTTAGCTCAGAGAGATAGGTTGCAAGGGCGTCAGTGACTCGCCCTTGATATCCCGAGGAGCCATCGTCAGTTGCCGTGGTGACCTGAGCAATGTCTTTGCATTCTTCAACGAAATACAGCCTGTTGGCCGTTCTAGCGCCGGCAAAAATATGGGCTGGCTGCTCATTGGTACCAAAATCTCGTGCAATTTGGTAAACCGCCGCAAGCCCAGTGCCTCCGGCCACGCAAACAATATCGGCATCTTCTGGGGGCATAACGGGCGTACCGTATGGGCCTCGCCAATACACGGTCGCACCGGGTTCTAGTTGGTAACAGGCTTCAGTGAAGGCTCCAACGTTAATGACCGCAAGGCGCAGTGGGCTATCAGTAAGGCAGGAAAAAGGTTTTTCACCCACACCGGGTATCCAAATAAAGACATACTCTCCCGCTTGAATATTGATTTTTTCGTGAAAGGTTACAACCGTGATGTCATCGCAAACAGCGTCATTAGTGGCAACGGTAACAGCCTGGTAATCCATGGTGAGGTCATAGCGGATTTGTGACTCAGCCTGATTACCCTGATTGTGAAGATCGTGATTCAGGGTAGTGAAGTAATGCTGTAGGTCCTCCGTATCCATCCCTGAGAGCGCCGAACCAATGCCCACAATAGAGGCCCCCGCGTGGTTTGCGGCTTTGACATCGGCCGCACTGGAGAGCCCTCCGCAACCAATAATGGGCTTGTCTGTTATAGCGCGAAGTTCACGGATACATTTTAAAGCGGTGGGCAGCACGCCTTTACCCGACATTCCGCCCACGCCATTACTGAGTACCGGCGCACCGTGTGCTTCGGTATAGCCCGGCCCCACCGTATTAATGGCGCAAAGGCCATCGGCGCCAGCATCAAGAGCGGCCTGGCCTATATCGGCAATGTTGGCGACATTGGGCGTCAATTTTGGAATGACCGGCTTGGCGACGGCGTGTTTCACTGCGGCGACAATTTCATACACAATTTTGGGGTCTTGCCCCATAGCCATGCCGTAGCCACTCGCGTGAGGACAAGACAAGTTGAGTTCAAAGCCATCGGCCACAGGTTCGAGAATTTTGGCAACGGCAACAAACTCATCCACACTTCCGCCAAAAATGGAGACCAGTAAAAAGCGATCTTCGGGTACATAAAGCTGCCCCAAGCTTTTCAAAGATGCCTCTGCTCCGGGATTGGTTAGCCCTACGGCATTGACAAAACAGCCAGGTGCAAACTGACTGTACACCGGCTCGCGATTGCCCAGACGGGGCTCTAGACCGATACTTTTGGTGGTAAGCACACCAATTTCAGGAATGTCGCGGATAACGCGCTGGATAATGCTCGGTGCGGTGGTCACGATCCCCGAAGGGACAGTGAAGTTACCGCTGAGGGTTTTGCCAAGGAAAGAAAACGGCACGTTAGAGCTCTCAATAATTTGGGGGATTATACACTTAGGGCATCAGGTGCCACAGTAGGTTCGGTGCACTTGTTGTTCGCCAGTGGGTGCCGCCGCGAATTTCTCGTCATCATCCTGCCAATGGTAAGGGTTTTGCCACCGGGCCTGCAGAGATTCCATAAGCTCATTGTCACCCGCTTCGGCCAAGCTAATGGCTTGCGCAACCCAATGATTGCGCGGGATCACTACGGGATTGGCCTTTCTCATTAGCTCACAGCTTGCCGGTGTTGCCTGAGTTCGGCGGTTGGACCACTGTGTCTTCCAATCGAGTAATCCGCTGCTGGGGGTGAATAAGTCCCTTAATATTGTGGTTTCAAGACTGTCATTAGCCACCTCGGTTAGCCAACGAAAGGCGAGGGTGAAATCGAGCTTATCTTTCTCAAGTTGGCTAAAAAAACTTTCGATCAAGGCGTGATCACTCTCGCGCATGGCATCAAGGCCAAATTTGGCAGCCAGTCGAGCACTATAGATATCAGTGAACAATGCGGGGAATTGATCGACGCTGTCTTGAGCCAGCGCCAGTGCCTTTTCTTGATCTTCGTCGATAAGGGGCAGTAAGCATTGCGCCAACACGCTGATATTCCAGTGAACAATGCCGGGCTGATTGCCAAAGGCGTAGCGTCCGCCGGTATCTATGCTGCTGAAAACCTGCCCTGCAGCGAAAGTATCCATAAAGGCACAGGGGCCGTAGTCAACTGTCTCACCACACAGCAGCATATTGTCGGTATTGAGAACCCCGTGAATAAAGCCCAGGCTTTGCCAATGCGCTACCAGATTAGCTAGCGTTCGCGTTACCTCACGCAGCAGCACTTGAGCATGGGTTGTTTTTGGCTCGAGCTCTCTTGCTTGCTTCAGCGCTAATGAGTAGTGCCGCTCTGTCACATAGTTCACCAATTCAGCTAGACCCGTGCCCTGTCGGGTCATTGCAAAAAATTGAACGGTACCAATTCTCAGATGGCTTTTAGCGACTCGAGTTAGAACCGCGCCGGGTTCAAGCTGCTGTCGGTAGACGGGATCGCCCGTGGCAATTGCGGCAAGTGCGCGGGTTGTTGGAACACCTAACGCATGCATCGCTTCGCTCATCAAGTATTCCCGGACTACGGGGCCTACGGGTGAGCGCCCATCTCCCCCTCTGGAGTAGGGCGTAGGGCCGGCGCCCTTGAGTTGAATGTCGACAACCTGACCGTCCGGGCGTCGCCATTCGCCGAGCAAAATAGCTCGACCATCGCCAAGTTGTGGATTGTAGCTTCCAAACTGGTGGCCCGCGTAGGCTGTTGCCCCCGGTTTTGAGCCCTCAAATTGCGCGTTGCCCGCGAGGGTACTTAGGGTGCTGTCATTATGTCCCCAGTGTTGAGGCCAGCCTAATTGCTCCGCAAGCTGATGATTCCAAGCCAGCCACTTTGGGCTCGATACCGGGGTGGGGGCCGTTGGGGTCAGATAGTCAGTCCCAAGGGTGCCGTAGCTGTGTTCAAAGGTCTGACTTATTGACATTGTCTTAAGGCTACTCAATTACCAAATAATTTTTTAAGGGCATTGCTGGCTTTTTCTCCAAGCTTGTCGGCTTCTTTTTCAAACTTCGACCGTGCTTCGCGCTCCAGCAGTTGCATGGCGATAGCTTCAACGTCTACCCGACACAGATTGCCGGTTTCATCGGCGAGGTTCCCGACACAATTTACAGGAAGGTCTAGTCCGGTGTATCGCTCGTCGATACGGCAAGCTGGGTCAATGGCCTCGAGCTCCTCGTTCACTTGGGCTTTGAGGGTGGCCGCGAAATCTAGAGAAGCCAGGCTCGCCGCGCCTGAACCCGATAACGCAACTCCCGGGGTCCCCATATTAAGTGGTCCAAGTTGTGCCTGACCGTCTTCAAACGTCACTTTTAAATCTAAAGCTGAGACTTCGGTCGTTGCAGGGAATTGCTGGGTCAGGGTTGTTTGTTGAATTTGGGCAATAGCAGTGCACATCAGCGTTTGTGCTGAAACACTGGTGATCTCTACGTTTCGCCCCTCGACGTTGAGCACACCATCTAACCCTTCCTGTAAGGCAGGGGCGTTGGCACCACGGGTATCGATATTCCAATCCATATCGACATGGCCTGCCGCGGTATCGGGTTTATCGATACTGGTTAGAAGGCTATTGAGTTCGACCCCTTTTAAGCCACCCGAGAGGGCTATTTTGACTGTCGGCTCACGCACATCGATGGTTAGCTGAGTATCGAGCTGACCCTCATGAAGGGTACCTCGCAGATACTCCAGGTTACTGATGCCGTCCAATACCCTCAGTAATAGCTGAGCGTTACTGACGGTTTGCCCATTGCTGACCAGTGCGCTCGCGCTGATCTGCAATCGCATGTCGAGATCTTTCAGCGGTCCCACGGGTAGGGGTAGGGGCGGTGGAGTGGGTCCGGAGGTTTTGGCGTTGCTCGCCACCTCAGTTTCATCCTTCGCGCTTTGATTGGCCGGCTGAATGAGATCGAGTTCAAGCCGTTCACTGCGAAAATCCAAGTCAATCTGAGGGCTTGCTGCAGCATTGTAGAGCAGGTCTGCATCGATCACTCCCCCGGGGGAATTGACGATTAAATCCAAGTCTGCGGTCAATGGTGCCAGGTTTGCTGTACCGGAGAGTTCGACGCGAAAGGGTTCACTGAGTGCCCCCGTGATCTCGGTGCTTAATCCGTCGAGGGTTACTCGATCAAGCGTGCTGGCCACTCGGACTGCGCCGCTGAAATCGACTAAAATTGGGGCGGATTGCGCGTCTGGCGTAACGGCCAGCGCACCCTCGAGTGTCATGGGCTGGCCGGCTATATTGAGACCTTGTGCGACTAGATCGGTGACAGTCAGCTGGGTTTGCACTGTACCTTGGCTATCCATCAGTTTAATGTCTGCGCCTCTAAGTTGAACGTCGCCGACTTCATCCGCACCCCGCAGCATGGCCAATACTGACAGTCCCACATTGACCTCCTGCGCCGTAGCTAACAATCTTGAGCCGCCCTCAGCTTGCGGCGGCAGGTCAATCGTCGTGCCGCCTAGATTGATCTTTAACTCTGGGAAGAGTGCAAGATTTACCTCCCCTTCAACTGAAAGTTCTCCGCCCGTTGAGTCATGAATTTGCTGCTGGGCCAAGTCAATCACCGCTTGTTCATCAATGAACATGGGCAAGAACACCAATGCCAACACCAGCAAAGCGACTAATCCGCCCAGAACAGAAAGGATGAATACCATGTCTTTGCTCCCTAATTAATAGACCGCCAGCATAACAAAGGTTTTGAGAAGTTAGTCACGTTCTACAAAGCGCGACTGAAAGCGGCGCTCTACATGGCGATTCAAGATGCGTTCGCGTTCTTGGTGAATATGAGGGTCTGATTTTAGTTCCCACAGGACCTCACGGGCACGTCGGTGGCTAACCTCTAAATTCACCAGGGGTTTGGGGTAATCAACGGGGTGTAAAACCTGCTCTAGTGGTGAGCGTAACCAGGGTTGGTGTACGAGTGGTGTCGGCAGTTCGGCGATCTCAGGAACCCACTGTCGTATGAAATTGGCCGAGGGATCGTGTTCGAGACTCTGCTTTACTGGATTGTAAATGCGGATGGTATTGATCCCTGTAACTCCTGCTTGCATTTGCATCTGGGGGTAATGAATGCCCGGCTCAAAATCTAGAAACAGTGAACCCAGCCAGGTAACACCCAAGCGCCAGTCTTGCCAAAGGTGATGTGTGAGAAAACTGACGAGCATGGCTCTGGCGCGAAAGTGCAGGTAGCCGGTGGCTTCCAAACAGCGCATGCAAGCGTCCACGTAGGGAAAACCCGTTCGCCCCTCGCACCAGGCCTGCACGAGCTCACTGTTTTCGTCCCTGGGGTAGCGCAGGAACCCTCGGTTCATACTTTCGAACTCTATGGTGCACTCGCTTTCAAATTTTTGGATGAAATGGCAATGCCAATGCAGTCGAGATTCGAAGGCAGCCAAGGGACGGGACCAACCACCCAGAGCTTGCCGTTTCTGCAGTGCCTGACTGACCTGACGGATTGATAAGTTACCCCAGGCGAGGTGCGGTGATAGCCGTGAACAATGCCGGCGACTGCCTTCTGGCTTGGAAATATGGCGCTGATAGCCCCCTGCTCGATGCTCAAGAAAATCGTTAAGGGTGGCATGGCCCTGCGCTTCACCCCCAGATTGAAAGCTCGGATGTTGTGAAGCCCAGCCACTGAGTCGTTGACACAGTGCGCCCTCAAGGGCTTGTGGGAGCACACTGTTCAGGTCTTCGAGGTGAGGGAGTTCAATCGAATCGGTGGGAGCTGCCATGAGCTGAGTCCAACGACGATTCCAGCCTCGGCGATGGTTACGTCGCCGCTGAACACCGTTGCATGGAAATTCTCGCCATAAAACACCAGTCGAGTCGGCCCAGGTTGATATTTCGCGGTCTCTCGCGAAAGTCACCTCGAGACCGGTTTCCTCGTAGCTCAGCAGGGTGCTGATTTTTGTGCTCTGGTGAATTGCGGTGAAAAGCGTCACGGGATCGCCCTCAAGAACCCAGAGTCTGGCGTTATAGGGTTGGAGTTGACGGTTTAGATCAGCGAGAGATTGCGCGATGAAATGCCAATGGCGGCGACGATAATGGGGATTCTTCAGGAGTGTCGGCTCGACGATGTAGAGCAATAGCACGGGTTGTCCCAGAGCCATTGCCGCTGAAAGTGGCGCATGATCTGCTAAGCGGAGATCACGCTTGAACCAAACAACTGAGATACTCAAGAGTCGCGACCTGACCCCAGTAGCGGATTATCAATTGACTGCCCAGACCTCGCATCTAGGATCTCAAGGCGCCCTTTGCGCAATGCAGACAACAGTAAATGGTAGCCGTCTCGGTCAAACAGGCGCTGAGTCCCCTTGTTGAGTTCATCGGTAACTTCCTTAAGTGTTGCGAAGGTTCCCAAGTAAGCCCAGTGGTGCACTAGGTGGTACTGCAGGGTTGGCTGCTGGGGTAAGGGGTTGATATTGCGCTCAAGCAGGGCGAGAGCGCCGGCAAATGGCCATGCGGCAATGCGATCTCTGTCTAAAGCTGAGAGTAGCCTGGCGTTATGATCTTCAGCCGACTCCTCACCCGCGCAGGCGCCATCACAGCGCCCCAGCTGATACTGAAAGCAAGGTCCATGACCCCGATCCATTCCCATACACCTCAAACACAGGCCGTGATCCCGGGCATGGCGCTGCAGTGTTGACTCAATGTGGCGCTTGTTTTGGTAGAGCCCATAGCTATCGACGGCACGCTCTGACTCCAGCAAAAAATCCGCCGCCGAAGGCTGCAAAAACCCCTGAGAGGAGTGGTTAAGATGCAGTGTCCATAGTTTGCGCACGCGACGCTGTCGCCGGTTGTACAAGGGAGTTTCCGCCTTGATTGCCGCATTTTCTGCCAACAGTGCACCGACCTCTCCTGCGGTCGGAGCGCAATCAATGCGGGCGACTTGTCCCATGATCCTTTGATGTCTCCCCGGTTTGCGGCCCTCCTGATAGTGGGCGTTGATGCGTGATTTGATATCAATGCTTTTTCCGATGTACAGCAGCGACTCATCGTCACCATAAAATCGGTAAACACCGCTGTAGGAAGGCAAGACATCGAGGGTCACGCCCGCAGCGGTGAAGTGCACTTTTTCTAACTCGGGCAACATGCTGTCCATGATCACCGTTCCCGCTTAAAAACACTGCGCTCGTCCAGCTTTTGTAGGGGTCGCTTTTGAGCGGTGTGGTTTCAAACTATGATTTTTTACGTAGGTCTTTATGAAGCAAGATCATCGATTCTCGGTAGTACGGGGGGTTTGGGGAACAGCGACGCCATTTGAAATTGCGCTGGACAAATAGCGAACGTTAGCGGACTAGTCCCTTAACCTAAAGAAAAGTCTGGTCGGAAGCCCATTGTGAAAATAACGTTGAAGGAACTCAAGAAGCAAACCCGGGACATTGAGAAATTGATTGTCGAGTCAGTGGATCTGAGTCTGTACATTGCTCATGCGCGCATTGATGGAGAAGAGCGGGTCATTGCTGAAGACGAAAACAAAATTTTAAAGCGGCGCAATTTACTGGAAATGAAGCGCGTTCTTAAAACGGTTGCCGGATGCGAGATTCTCCTTCGCCAGCGCAGTGCTTATGATGAAATGGTCGGACATAACCATTCGACAGCGGCTAACACGCTGGAAATTTCATTGGGTGATGCACCATTACCCGAGTGGCTCAACTGAGGACGATGGTCCGTTAACCGTTCAAATCGTCATCGTCTATAGAGTGGCCCCAATCTCGTTTGGCCTGCAGATAACGTAAATTATGGTCACCGACTCCCGTCACGTGCTTGACGCGTTCGATATTGGTAAGGCCGGCGGCCAGCAGATCGTCAACCTTTTTAGGGTTGTTGGTGAGCAGGCGCAGGGGTCGCCCACGGCCAAAAAACTTGAGCAGCGTTGCCGCATCGCTGAAGTCTCTAGAGTCATCGGGGAGGCCCAGTGATCGGTTTGCTTGATAGGTGTCTTCCCCTTCATCTTGAAGCAGATAGGTGGCGGCCTTGGCCCACAAGCCAATTCCCCGACCTTCATGTCCGGCCATGTAAATGAGGTAACCCCCCCCGGGCTCGTCGGCCAGTTGGTCAATTGCCGCCTCTAATTGAGGCCCGCATTCACAGCGCTTAGATCCAAAGACATCGCCGGTGAGACAGTTAGAGTGCACCCGCACCAAGGGAGATGCTGTCGTCTCGGCATCGCCAACTACCAGCACACTGTTGACGGCCATACTTGAAGCCAGTTGTGAAAATAAATGCTGTCCGCCTTGTTCCCGAAGTGTTGTTGCGAGTCCCTCGACCTCTGATAATTCAGTGCTGCGTACGGTGGCATACCAGTCAGCCATGGGGTGTTGTTTGCCGCGGGCTAGGGGCAGGGGAACGGGTCCCAGCAGATTTAGGCTGCGCTGCCCCGAGGGTGAGACGCCAGTGGAGTCGATTTGACGACCCTCATCATCGATTCTGATTAGCTTGTTGCGCGCGATCAGTTTTTTTCGGACATCGGGATTTATATAAGTAAACATTAGATTCTAGGCTGTTGTTGGGTGATGCAGTGTATCCCACCGCCCATAGCAAAAATAACCCTTGCATCAACTGTTCGTATTTCTCGTCCCGGCCAGGCCTCAGCGAGCTGTTCGCAGGCCAGTCCATCGTGGGGGTCAGAAAATGTTGGCACGACAACGGCCCCGTTAAGCACGTAATGATTGATGTAGCTGTAGTCTACCCATCCGCTATGGTCTTCGAGTATTTTTGGCGCCAAGATGTCACAGCAATGAAGTTCCGCGCGTTCAAGGGCTTCGCGGTGTAGCGCGTGCCGCTCGCAGTCGGGATGGCGACGATTCGTTTGTCGGTGAAGAAGGACAGAACCTGAGGCGTTAAAACAGGCCACAATATCAACATGGCCCCGGGTACCGTGCGCGGCATAATCCCGCCATAAGCCATGGGGCAACCAAATCGCGCGATCGGTCCCCAACCGTCTATGCACCTCCTCTTCAACTTGCAGCCGGGTCCATTGTGGGTTGCGGTCGGGGTCCAGCTGGACCGTATCGGTCAACAGCACCACGCCATGACCGTTCACATGAAGTCCGCCGCCTTCATTGATGAGCTGAGATGGTACGCGCTCGATCTGAAGCACATTGGCGATATGTGCTGCTATTTTTGCGTCTTCGCCCCAAGCAAAGGCGGTGTTGTCGCCCCAGCCATTGAAGCGCCAATCCACGGCTTTTAGCTCGCTATCTTCGATGACAAAAGTGGGTCCCGTGTCCCGCAGCCAGGCATCTTCAATGGGAAATTCATGCAATGTAACGGCAGAACTCAAGAAACGCTGCGCGATGGGTAACTGTTCGCGATGACACAGCATGTTGACCGGCTCATGGTCCACGATGACATTGGCGACTGTTGCCCATGCCTGCCAGACCTCTTCATCTGTGACATGGGCCTCCGGGTAAGCAGCGGCAGGGAAGCCCATCCAGGTAGCGCTATGGGCTGCCCATTCGGGTGGCATGTTGATGCTCATGGAAGTAACCCTGGAATGCCTCCCTGAACACCGGCTCCAGAAGGCTGACGTGGATTTTTAAGGCTCTCAGTGAGTGCAGCATAGGTATCTGGACGGCGCGTCCCGAAGAAGGGAAAGAGTGTCAGCCAGTCTTCCCTAACTCCCAGGTCAATATCAACGACCAGCACCGCCTCCTCGTCTCTGGGAGCTTGCGCTAGGACGCGTCCCAGAGGGTCAACGATGAAACTGGAGCCGTAGAATTCCAGGGTTCCTTCTGCACCAAAACGGTTTGGAATAACAATAAATAAGCCGTTGGCTATGGCGTGACCAACAACAACTTGCCGCAGCAGAGGTTCGGTATCGAAGTTTGGATAATCGGGTTCAGAACCAATAGCCGTGGGGTAGCAGAGCAGTTCGGCACCGCCCAGAGCATAACAGCGCGGCACCTCGGGAAACCATTCATCCCAGCAGGTGGGCAAGCCAACAGCCATTTCACTACTGTCCAAAGATAGGGCGTGCACAGGGTAGGGGTCTTCGGCGGGACCTGCTGTAAAATAATGGTCTTCGTAATACCCGGTGGTAACGGGAATGTGCAGCTTTTTTGTCTGTGCAACGATGGCCCCGGAAGTATCAACGATCATGGCCGTATTAAATCCACGATGATCTTTGGCATTGCTGTGTTCGAATATTGAACAATGCACCATCACATCGTTTTCTTTTGCTAATTGTGCGGCGAATTGATGCGTGGGTCCGCCTTGTAGTACCTCAGCGGTATGATCTGCCGGGCCCTGGGGACGTGTGTCTGCTGGGTACCGTGAAAGGGTGAGTTCTGGAAGAAAAACGATGGCGGCACCTGCACTAGCAGCGGCGGCAACCCCCTGACTCAATGCCTCTCGGTGTCGTTGAGCATCTTCATGCCAGCGGCACTGAACGAGGGCAACGCATACGTTTCGCTCGGCTCTATCTGCTAGAGGACATGGGCTTGGCAGTTGCATTTTACGGATCAGTTTCACAGGGTTCTCCCACTTGTTTGTGGTTGTCTTGGTAAGCCAACCGCTGATCTAAGCATTTTAACGCCGGGGTGTTCTTAGCGTTGGGTTACTCCTACCCGAATTTTACGCCATCGAAGGACAGTCGAGGCATTACCCGAAGGGAGTACTGCGCTTTAGCGAGTCGATGAAGGGGTAAGCGGCGTGCCGCGGCGTTAAGGCTTTGAGCCTAGGCCCCAGCGCGATGGCTGTGGGCTGGAGGTTCTCAAAGCGTTTGTGATCTATTTTGCGGCCCTGTCCTGTTAAGGAGCCATTGGGAAGTCGGCGAGTACTAGGCGCGCCGCGCTGTTAACCGTGGTTTGGTCTTTGAGCATTTCGCCTTTCATTTTCGATTGGGTCACGCTGCGCCAGACCGAACGGTTTTTAACAGGGTCGATCATATCGACAATAAACGTGCCCTGAGTGTAGTCCGTGACCTTTACATCGGTATTGCTCATGCAGTTGTAACAGTTGTACATGGCGTAGCGATTGTAGCGGCTGTAACCCACCCCCATGCTGTAGTTGGGCGATGAAGTTGCTCTGACATCTTGCTTCTCGACAGTATTGAGATGCCAGCTAATTAATAGATCAGCATCTTTTGCACTGTCTACTAGCGTATATCCTTTACCTTCTAGAGCAGTACCCAGCGCTTCTTTTATGCGGTCCTTTTGGAAGTCGGTCATCTGCATAGGGTTACTGCCGGTAACGCCACCGCTAAGGGCATAAAAGCCTATGTTTTTATCGCTAGTAAAGTCATGTTCAACATCGAAGTCGACTGAAGGCTTGGGGGGCGGTGTGGCGCAGGCGGCCAGAAGTGCCAAAAATAAGCCGACGACAGAAAGTTTGCGTAGTTGTGCCATGGTGTATCTCCTCAAATCGAAGTCAAAGTGTAGCAGAGAGCTCAGCCTGGAGTCGGTATCCTTAGGACAGAGTTTGTGCAAGATTCTGCAAGCTGTTGCAGCGCGACAATGTGCTCTCGCGGTGTGTCGCGCAATAGACTAAGCGTTGCCTGGCGTTTATCCGCCCACTGGCGGTAGCTGTTGGGGGTGACTAGGGCCAGCTGCGTCTCTAGATTTTTGATAGAGACCATAAGCTGCCGTTCTCGACGATTCAGGTCGGCCAGCCAGACCTGCACCCCGGAGGCAAAATATTTGACCACCACGGTTTCAAGAATTTCTGCTTGGGCTGAAGCGTTGCCATTGGGGCACAGAGGCTCTGCTGCGTTTCGCAACCTAAGAAGCGCATTAATTTGTTGCAGCGCCCTAGCCTGAGCAACGGCGGCTAGCAGCAGCGCCCCGCCGTCGCCAGCCCGGAGTTGGTAGAGCCGCTGCTCCAGTTGGTCCGTTTGAAACTGAAAATTACCCGAGAGCCATTGAGTGGTGGCGTATTGGAACCACTGCAAGGTGTCCAAAATATCACCTCCCACCGCGTTGGGGTAATTTCCCAGCCCGAGGGGAAGCTGCCAAAATTCGCGGTATTCAGGCCCCGCCAGCACAGCATTGAAAATACGGTGAGGTAAATACTGAGTCTTAATGGCAAGGGCGGTTTTCAGCGCAGTAACCAACTGTGTATCCGGGTTGATCTCGAGGGTTTTAATGCAGGCGGGTGCTAGCTTGAGGAACTCAAGGTCTAAGAGTAGCCGTTGTGATGGCCCGGCATTGCGCCCAAGACTGCTATTGCGACGCCCAATATTGACCTGCAATGCACAGTCAGAGAGTGCTAAAAAGTCCAATAAATTGAGTTGGCTGGAAGGGATTTCTAGGGGCGCTACTTCGGCGTCTTGGAGTCTGGGTGGTATGAGTATTCCATCGTGGTCTGGTACCTCTGTGTCCAGTGTTCTAGAGAGTCTTTGGCCATAGTCCTTGAGTTGGTCCGGGCCCTGCGCCGACTCTGAGCACCCGATGATAAGGCTCGCAAGCCCAACAGCGAAAAGTGTGCATCGGTACCCATCCAACTGCTTAGCCATCCAATGCACTTATCTCACAACTCTGCGAGTTTCACTGACTGCTGACAACCGGCTTAGGGATTACTGCGCAGAGCCTCTGCCGCTCGCTGCCGCCAAGCATGAAGGTGTGACATGTCTTCTTTGGGCTCTGTTTTCGCCGCCCATTTAGCAAAGCTTAAAACCGCGAGCAGATCAATATCGGCAAAGGAAAACTGTTCCCCAGCGATAAACGGGCGATCAGCCAATTCCGCATTGATCATTTCCAAGCCGGTCATTAGCCGATCTTTTCCTCTTTCAGCCAGTGCAGGTATCTGCTCGAAATTTTGGGGTCCTGGTAGGGCTCGTCCGGCATAAGCTGGATGGCCATTACGAAAGGCCTCAGCGCAGGCCATGAACAGGGTATTAAAGATACGATGATTCCAATTGAGTATGAGACCGCGCTCTACTGGCGTTGTCCCTAACAGTGGGCGATTAGGGTGCATGGCCTCGAGATAATGGGCAATGGCGATGACCTCGGTCAGGCGTGTGCCATCTTCAAGCACCAAGGCGGGTAGGGTAGCCTCGGGGACAACCTCGGTATAACTTGCGTCGAGTTGCGCGGCCTTCCCCATGTCTATTTGCTGTGTATCAACGGCGATACCCTTGTAATCAATAAACATTTTAAGCCGGGCAGGGTTGGGTGCGGAGTCGAAGGTATAGAGTTTCATCACGAATAGTCCTAGAGGTCTTTGAGGGGAAGCGTTTCAGTTTAGCAAATCCTCAGACCCGGCGTTCGCTTTCAGTTTTATGAAGGGTCACAAGTGGTTATACTGCGCCGCTCTATGATCGGCAGTGTTTCTATAGGAGTTTCCCAATATGCGCTTATTTGCCCTTTTCGTTGTCCTGCTACCCGCAATTGCCGTAGCGGCCGACCTGTCTAAATCACAGCGTGCCGAAATCGAGGCCCGCATACAGCCCTTTAGTCACGCGTGCGTTGCTGGGGATGAAAGCTGTGCGACGGGTGCGGCTGAGTCCTCTGTGGCCGTCGCTAGAACCGGTGAAGAGGTTTATAACGGTGCCTGCATGGCCTGCCACTCCACTGGCGCTGCCGGCGCACCCAAGGTGGGAGATGCTGGCGCTTGGGCGGCTCGCATGACTAAAGGCATGGATGCGCTTTACGCCAGCGGGGTCAATGGTGTTGCTGGGACGGGCATGATCGCCCGAGGCGGCTGCAGCAATTGCTCCGACGATGAGATTTATGCGGCGGTCGATTATATGGTTGATAACAGTCAGTAGCCTTACGCCGAAAGTTTCGATCGGTAGCCCATGGCTTCCAGCAATGTGACCTCACTTAGGAGGGATTCCTGAGCGAGGTCAGCGATTGTTCGGGCAACCCGCAGTGTTTTGTGAATACCTCGTCCCGATAAACGCAAGCGATCGCAGGCATCCTGAAACCACTGAGTCACCGGTGCTTCCATGGGGCAAACTCGCAACAGCTCTTTATTGTTGAGCGCTGCGTTTAGGCAGTCTTGACGTCCGCACTGACGCGTTCTCGCTCTTT
>CALKNZ010000079.1 GCA_938091995.1 uncultured Luminiphilus sp.
AAGTCACTCACGCTGTACGACGGTATGAACGGCATGTTGGAGAATGTGTTCATGAACTCCAAGAACAGGTCGAAGAGCATTACCGCAGAAGTAGAAGTCGATAAAGACACAACCGGCGTAATCCTGACTCAAGGTGGTCGATTTGGTGGCTGGTCGCTTTACATGAAGGATGGTCGACCCATTTACACCTATAACTTCTTGGGTCTAGAGCGATTTACTGTCGCAGCAGAAAAGCCGATTCCCCCCGGGCCGGCAACCATAGTCATGAACTTTGACTACGATGGAGGCGGCTTGGGCAAAGGCGGCGATGCCACGATCTCGGTGGATGGGGAAGTGGTTGCCTCGGGCCGGATTGGTCGAACACAGCCGCTAATCTTTTCAGCTGATGAAACGGCTGATGTAGGTCTCGATAACCAGACGCCGGTTGCCGATGATATTGGTGTGGGCCCTGCGGAAACACGCTTCAGCGGAACCATCCGACAGGTCGTTATAGCCGTCGAATAGTCCAACGGTAATGCCAAGCGCCCAGCTCCGCCAAAGGAGTTGGGCATTTTTTTGCCTGATTTACCCAGAAACTCTTTTACAAAATCTATAGGTACCACCCCCCAAAAATGGGCGATTGTTTAATTGCTCTAGCGAATAAACCCCCGAGCGTATCGGTAAAAATAAACCGTGTGACACTGTTATGATTTTGAAAAGCACAAACCCTACTAGATCTTAAATCTCTCAAAACTCAATTCCTGTGTCTAACGGGTACAACAAGAACGGTTATCTCTGGCGAACGCAGCCAACATCGATCCACAGGCGCTCAAATGTTACGAGCCTAGGATGTCACCTACGGGGAGAAAAAATCAGGTCTAATATTTTCGGACCTTGCAAGGGGCATTCGTGACAGGATTTATTCACGACATTGCGTTTATTTGCCCTATACTCTCAATCAAAGATATGACGACATCTATGCATGTTAGAAAAAATAACTAATGACTCAGCAAATGAGTACCAACTCTAGTCAATTGCTCACACCCATGACATCTGATAGCTCAGCGTTTCACGTAAAACGCCATTGACTGTCCAATAGTAAACAGTCGATGTTTTTACCCGCCACTCCTTTAGCGGACTCAAAAAACTGAGGCTCACTACATTACCACTGCGTAATAAGCCACACATGACAAGAGGCGCTATGAGTTTTTCTACATTAGGTTTATCTGAGCCACTACTTAAAGCCGTTGCAGATGAAGGTTACGACACGCCTTCTCCTATTCAGGCACAAGCCATACCCCCTGTGCTAAAAGGCCATGATGTTATGGCCGCAGCACAAACCGGCACAGGAAAAACAGCGGGGTTTACCTTGCCGCTGCTGCATCGATTATCAAAAGGGCAGCCCGCAAAGGCGAACCAAGTTCGAGCACTGGTATTAACACCTACCCGAGAGCTGGCGGCTCAAGTGGCAGAAAGTGTCGAAACCTACGGGAAATATTTGAATCTTCGTTCCACCGTGGTTTTTGGCGGCGTGAAGATTAACCCGCAAATGATGCGGCTACGTAAGGGCGTCGACATTCTCATTGCTACCCCTGGACGTTTATTAGACCTATACCAGCAAAATGCCATGTCCTTCCATACGCTGGAGGTGCTGATCCTGGATGAAGCAGATCGCATGCTCGACATGGGATTTATTCACGATATTCGCAGAGTAATAAAAGCCCTGCCAAGCAAGCGACAAAATCTCATGTTTTCCGCCACTTTTTCTGAGGAAATTCGCGATTTAGCCAAAACCATTGTCAGTGACCCCGTCGAAATCTCGGTCACGCCGAGAAACAGCACGGCAGTTAACGTGAGCCAATGGATACACCCGGTCGATAAAACTCAGAAACGCCATTTGTTAGTTGAGCTTATTAATCATCATCAATGGGAACAGGTTTTAGTCTTTAGCCGAACGAAGCGAGGCGCAAATAGACTGGCCGAGTTTTTAGAGAAGAACAATATTCAAGCTGCCGCGATTCATGGCAACAAAAGTCAGGGCGCCCGCACCAGAGCACTCGGAGAATTCAAGTCTGGAAAGTTGCGGGTTTTAGTCGCCACAGACATCGCCGCCCGAGGCCTGGATATCGAGCAGCTTCCACAAGTAGTGAATCTTGACCTGCCCGAAGTGGCTCAAGATTACGTGCATCGTATCGGTCGTACGGGTCGTGCTGGCGCAACAGGCCAGGCGATATCTCTTGTGAGTGCCGATGAAAGTCAACTTCTACAAGATATTGAACGACTGATCCAAAACTTGCTGCCCAGAAAATTAGTGGTCGGCTATGAGCCGGAAAATCCACTGCCTGAGTTGCCTCTGCGTGCTCCAATCAAAGCCAAAAAACCTAAAAAACCCAAAGCACCCCGCTCTGGCAATGACAGCAGTCTAGCGGAAGCACCTAGAAATCATCGTGCAACCGCTCCCAATCCAGACAAGAGGCGACAAAACAATCACAAAGGAAAGTCCCATAGCAGGCGGCCTACGCGAACACCGTAAAGGCTAACTGCAGTGCAGCTCAGAATTCACGTTCGTTTACCCGAAAACGATAAACTTAAACGTCTTTCATATAGATAACTGCCCCCTCGAATAAAGTCTATTCCATCGCCATGTGAGGACAAGAACACCCCGTCACTGTGCAACTTGTTCAGCTTATATTTCTAACCGCCGACAAGCAGACCTGCGACCCGAGCAAACACTGCTCCCTTTTATACAGCCGCCGTCAAAGTCAGGGGTGCATACCCAATTTGAATGCGGCCCATCCACCGCTGATTCTGCGTTTTAATGGCGGCAACTTTCCAAAATTCTAGCGCTAAATACACGCGGAGAACTCGCCACTAGGCGCACTCTTTTTTTGGTCTCATCCTACGGCCAAACTAAGCTAAAAAAACCTTTCTCAAGGGATAAATTCAAGTTAGCCTCTGCAAAAATATTAAGGGGGAGCGGCGGCCATGGAAACACAAGCCAAGGTTGTTATAGTCGGCGGCGGAATCATGGGGGTTGCCCTTGCCTACCATTTGGCTGAAGAGGGCGAAACCGATGTTTTGCTCATTGAAAAAGGCGAGCTTACCTCGGGCTCTACCTGGCATGCCGCAGGCCAGTGCCCCAGCCTTGTCAGCAACTACAACCTCGCAAAAATCCATGATTATGGTAACCGGCTCTACCCCACTCTCGAAGAAAAAACCGGTCAATACGTAAGCTGGCACGCTTCGGGTGGCATCAGAGTGGCGCGTCAGCAGGCCGATCTCGATTGGTTCCACTACATGAAAGGTATTGCCGACAACGTCGGTTTCCACATGGAAATTATCAGCCCAGCCAAGATCAAGGAAATTAACCCTTTTTATAATATCGATGGCGTTCTTGCGGGCGCTTGGACCCTTGATGATGGCCATGCCGACCCTTCAGGTCTCACCAACGCCATGGCTCGTGGGGCGACGAATCTCGGAGTGCGTATTGTTCGCCATAACCGGGTCCTCGACATCAACGCTCTGCCATCGGGGGACTGGGAAATTGATACCGAGCAAGGCAAGGTAACGGCGCAAGTCGTGGTGAACGCCGCGGGCAGTTTCGCCCGGCAAATCGCACAAATGGTGGGCGCCGACCTTCCCATAGCCAATATGGAACACCATTATATTGTAACCGGGGCTATTCAAGATTTTGTCGATCAAGATGAAGAATTTCCCGTCATGCGCGACCCCTATGCATCGGCTTATATCCGTCAGGAGCAAAAATCCGGCTTAATTGGCATTTACGAGTCTAGCGGCATTACTGAAGCCTGGGGGCCTTCGGGACTGCCACCCTGGTCCTCAGATAGCGAACTCTTTCCCGACGACCTCGATCGAATCATGCCATGGCTGGAACGGGCCATGCACTGTATGCCCAACATGTTAGATGCCGGCATTAAGCGCATTGTAAACGGCGCTATTCCCCACTCTGCTGACGGCCCTCCCCTCCTAGGCCCGGTCGCCGGCATCCCCAACTTTTGGCTCTGCTGTGGCTCATCATTTGGCATAGCTCAGGGCGCTGGCTGCGGGAAGTATCTGGCACAGTGGATGGTATACGGCGATTCAGAAATCAATATGACCGGTTTTGACCCTCGCCGATTTGGCGTCTTTGCCGATCGCGACTTCATGCGCGCCAAAGGCTTTCAAGACTACGGACTCACCTATGCAACGCCGCTACCTGGAGAGGAATTTGACGCTGCTAGGGAATGCAGACTCAGCCCCTTGTACGGCAAACTTAAAAATAAAGGGGCGGTCCACACGCAAACCTTTGGTTGGGAGCGCCCCAAATGGTTTTCTATCAATGGGCAGAAGGAGGATCACAGTTACCGACGCAATGCCACCTTTGATGTGGTCCGAGAAGAGTGTCTCGCGGTGCGGGAGCGTGTGGGGATAATTGATCTGACAGGCTTCGCAAAATATGACATTTGCGGGGCCGATGCTGAAAGCTTTCTCAATCGCGTACTGGCCAATCGAATGCCGAAGCGTGATGGTGGTATTGCTTTGGCACACTTTCTGTCTCGCAACGGCCGTATTCTGGGTGAGGCCACGGTAACCCGTGTCAGCAGCGAACACTTTTATTTGCTCTCCGCGGCTAGCGCCGAAATGCGCGATCTCGACCACCTCACTCAGCAAGTCGAATCGGGCGAACAGGTTACGATTCACAACGCAACCGATGAGCGTGGCGTGCTCGCGCTGGTCGGTCCTAAGTCGCGGGATGTACTGACGACACTCACTAACGCACCGCTGGACAATGAGAATTTTCGGTGGCGCAGCAGCCAGGACATTGAAATTGCAGGCATGAAAGTACGTGCTTTGCGCATCAATTATGTGGGTGAGTTGGGCTGGGAATTGCACCCCAAGATGGAAGATTTATCGGAACTGTATGACGCCCTTTGGGGCGCGGGGCAAGATCAGGGCATGGTCGACTTTGGCTTGTACGCTCTTAACAGTCTGCGTATGGAGAAGGCCTACCGAGGCTGGGGTACCGAATTAACCAACGAAGTCACCCTCCTCGAAGCCGATATGGCCCGATTTTTTAGCCGCACTAAAACCGACTTCGTGGGTAAATCAGCGACAGAAGAAAAAACCAATAGCACATTGAAGCTGGTGTACTTCGAAGTCGACGCAAAAGACTCAGACGTCCGCGGCGGAGAACCCATCTTTATCGACGGCGCCTGCATTGGCGTGACCACGTCGGGAGGCTACGGCTATACCGTTGAAAAGAGCTTGGGATTTGGTTACGTATCACCCGAGCATGCTGCCCCCGGCTCGACCTTTCAGGTAGGACTACTCGATGCCCGATATAGCGCTCGTGTACTCGAAGACCCTGCTTATGACGCTACCAACATTCGGTTAGCCAGCTGATGCCCGCGCCTCCTGAGCAGTGTGAGGTCGTTATTATTGGCGGTGGCGTCATTGGCTGTTCCGTGGCCTACCATTTGACCAAACTGGGCATCACCGATGTTGTTCTGCTCGAGCGCAAAGAACTGACCAGTGGTACAACTTGGCATGCCGCTGGGCTTGTTGGTCAACTGCGAAGCTCTATTAATATGACCAAGCTAGCCCGCTACACCAGTGAGCTGTACCGCGAGCTGGAGACCGAGACGGGACAAGCCACGGGGTACCGACAGTCTGGGTCAATTTCCATAGCCTCAACCGAAGAACGCCTCGAAGAGCTCAAACGCAGCGCTTCGATGGCAAAAGTTTTCGGCCTAGAAGTGAATGTGTTGGGGGTTGATGAAATTGGCGAAAGATACCCGCTGATCGAAACGCAAGATTTGTACGGCGGCATTCACATTCCCTCAGACGGCTATGCCAATGCCGTTGATATAACCCAAGCTCTCGCCAAGGGTGCGCGGAATCGTGGCGCACAGATTTTCACTGATACAGCCGTAGAAAAAATTCTAAGCACTGGTTCTAAGGTGACGGGGGTTCGCACCGCTAATGGTGATATTCAGGCCCGTCATGTTGTCATCTGTGGTGGCATGTGGTCTAGAGACCTGGCCGCCTCGGTGGGTGTTAACTTGCCATTGCATGCCTGCGAGCACTATTACGTTCTTTTCGATTCGGTCGCGGGACTGCACCCCGACCTGCCAGTGCTGCGCGACTATAACGCCTGCACCTATTATAAATACGACGCCGGCAAACTTTTAGTAGGAGCCTTTGAGCCTCATGCTAAGCCTTGGGGCATGGACGGCATTTCGAAAGACTTTTGTTTCGATGAGATCGCGGGAGACTTTGACCATTTTGAACCGGTGCTCCACGACGCCATGAAGCGTTTACCTGCGTTGGAACACGCAGGAATACAAAAGTTTTTTTGCGGCCCTGAAAGTTTTACACCAGATGTGCGCTACCACCTGGGTGAGGCACCTGAGCTGGAAAATTGCTTCGTGGCCGCAGGCCTTAACTCAATTGGTCTCCAGTCAGCGGGTGGCGTGGGTAAAGTCACCGCCGAATGGATTCGAGATAAACGCCCTCCGGTTGATTTGTGGGAGGTCGATGTTCGGCGCAACATGCCGTTTCAAAAAAATCGGCGATATTTGCAAGAGCGAGTGAGCGAAAGTTTAGGGCTGCTATATGCCACGCACTACCCCTACCGCCAATATGAGACCGGGCGCGGCGTTCGTAAATCAGCGATTCACGATCGACTTGTGTCTGCCGGCGCCTGTCACGGTGAGGCTTACGGATGGGAACGACCCAACTGGTATGCCCCGGCGGGTATCGAAGCGCGGTACGAATACAGCTATGGTCGGCAAAACTGGTTTGACTATTCAGCTTGTGAGCATCGGGCTGTGCGAGAGGGGGTGGCCTTATTTGACCTATCCTCTTTTGCGAAATTTCGCTTGGAAGGCCGTGATGCGATGACAACACTCAATCGTGTCTGTGCGAACGATGTCGACGTCAGTTTAGGAAGGGTTGTATATACCCAATGGTTAAATGACCACGGAGGCATTGAAGCCGACCTCACCGTCACCCGCCTCGCGGAGGACCTTTTCCTCATTGTGACTGCCGCAGAAACCGAGGTACGAGATTTTTATTGGCTGAAAAGCCACATTCCCGATACCGCCCACTGTGTGCTGACCAATGTCAGCTCAGGTATGGGCGTATTATCAATTATGGGGCCACAAGCTCGAGCCTTGCTACAGTCACTGACCCCTGACGACCTCAGCCATAAGGCCTTTCCTTTTGCGAGCAGTCGCGAAATTGAACTGGGGCTTGGCTATGTGAGAGCCTCGCGCATCACCTTTGTCGGAGAACTGGGCTGGGAGCTCTATATTCCCACCGAATTTATGCAGGACATTTACGATCGTATCATTCTTGCTGGCCAAGACTTTGGACTTGTTCATGCCGGTTACCATGCCCTCAACTCCCTTCGACTAGAGAAGGCCTATCGCCACTGGAGCCACGATATAACCGATGAAGATTCCCCCCTTGAGGCGGGCCTCGGATTCGTTATTAAGTTTGATAAACCCCAGGGCTTTATTGGTCGTGAAGCCTTACTGCGACAGCAGGAAAAAGGGCTGTCGCGTCAGCTGCTGCAGCTTAAGCTCTGTGACCCGCAGCCTCTGATCTACCACAACGAACCCATTTGGCGCGACGGGATTTTGGTGGGGCACATCACCTCAGGTGCCTATGGACATACTCTGGGAGGGGCCGTGGGCTTGGGCTACGTGGAGACACAGCCCGGCAACGATAACGAGACCTTACTAGCGGGCAGTTATGAAGTCGAGGTTGCCTGTGAACGCGTTCCTGCTCAAGTTTCTTTGACCCCGCTGTACGACCCCAAAAATAGTCGCATTCGCGCTTAGAACGCGTTTAAGTCCCCCTACACGGGGCTATTAGTGAGTCCCGACAAGACTCACGATGCGCGAGCCCCATCAACCGGTCTGTAAAAGATCCTCAATGTGCAGTCGAATGGGAAACTTGGCGCGTATTTCGGCGTCCACCGCGGCGCTGATATGACTGGGCACATGAGTCGCTAGAATTTCATCGCGCTTGCGAACAGCACTATCAATAGCCAGTGGCTTCTCAGCTTGCTCCCACAGCGTTGGGCTAAAGCGATTACCTACTTCAGGATAAATATACTCGCTTTGCATCACTGCTAGGGTGTGATCAGACCCCAGATAATGTCCCTTTTCACCGAGGCAAACTTCAGCAAGGTCGTCAAAGCCTAAGGTATTGGTATTGACCTCAACACCGCGCACAGCTCGTAGCGTGGCACCAAGGACATCATTATCGAGCAGTAAACTTTCAGGGCACACGCCCAATAAGCTTGAATACATACCGGCGGATTCATAAATAATATTGGCACCGGCAAGTGCGGGTGGCATCAATGTATGGGCACGCTCGGCTCCCGCCTGAAAGTCAGGCATGTTGGCATCGGTCATCCCGCACGCGGTTCCAAAGGGCAAATCAAAATGCGCGCCCAATTGTGCACAGGCGCTGGAAATTAAGCCTTGCTCCGGTGAACCTCCGCTCATGGATCCCGTTCGCAAGTCAGAGACGAAAGGCCAGGTCCCTATAATAGCTGGAGCACCGGGCTTAATCGCATTGACATACACGAGGCCACCTAGACACTCTGCCCAGGCCTGACTGACGGCACCTGCGAGGCAAGCCGGTGTCGTCGCCCCCGCTTGTCCCGCAGACAACAGCAAAACCGGCATACCCCCTTCAACCGCTACACGCAGGCAATCCAGTGCATCGCTGGCAAATTTCATGGGGGGCACGACAAAACAGTTCGACTGACTGACGAAGGGGCGTTCGCGCCACTTAGCCTCACTCCCGGCAATGACATGAAGCATTTCCAGTGTCTTTTCGAGATGGGTGTAATGCCCCCAGCTAGCGCCCACGTGTTTTCTAGTGCCCGCGACTGAACAGTAGGTGGTATTGAGGTCCATCTCGCTGGGGTCTTCAATATCCCGCAACACGCACATACGCTGAAACATATGAATGTTCTCGCAATTGTCGACAATGCGTGCCAAATCGTATAGGTCTCGGGAGGTTGACTCGCGGTACTCATTACGAACCGAGTCGGCCACCATGACGGCCGCGCCCGCCGTAGAAAAATGCACGCGGGTACCCGAGAGATCCAAGTCAAAGGCGGGATCTTGTGCAAAGAGTGTCAGGTTACGTCGCGCCTTACCCAGGGCATCGTCTACCACCGATCGAGGCATGCGCAGGCGGCCATCTTCCCCCAAAAGGGCACCGACAGCCTGACAAGCTTCGATACAGTGGGGTGTCGCGTCTTTGAAGCCAACCTCTTCGAGAATTCGATAGATATTGGCCACCACCGCATCAAGATCTGTTTTAGCAAAGGGCTGGTACTGCCCCCCCCGCTCACCAGGTCTAACCGGCTTCAATTCCTCAGCCAATGGCGCGCTGCGTTGAGCATGTCGTGCTTGTCTACCACCTGATCGTCTGGCCATAACACCGTCCCTCGATGAACGCTAAAAGACTTTCGAGTCTCAGTTGCACTCGATCGTAGATTAAGTGTAGAAATAACGCATAATTGAGAGGGATTCCAGACCTAAAAACGACATGCATAGCGTCGTATTACAGACCAGGATAAGGTCAAGAAAAGACGTGGCTCAAACTACGTCATTCGAGGGTTTTTGATGAGTTGGCTAACGATTGGATTTTGGGGCTGCGCGGCCATGTGGCTGATTAGTCTTGCAGGAGATTTGGGAATGGCACGCCGCGCTGACGCTCCCGTGGGTATGTTTTGGATTCCCTTGGTGAGCGCCACCATTGCCTTTATCGGTATGTGCTATTTCGGAGATGCTGCTGGTATGTTCGGGCTGTGATTTCTCCACGCTGCACGGCTGTATTCGCTATTCGCAAGGCTGACCCTGAGCCCTAGGCATCCTTGCCCATCTCAAGTCATACTGGCACTGTGGTACAGGCATCCAGACATCGAGATCCTGTAGAAGCTCTAGGATGATTTGAGCTGATAACAACACTACGGCTGCACGACCAGAGACCTATTTGCGCAATATTTAGAGGCCAGACACCATGAATTTTTTTGTACGCATCTGCATGATCACTTGTGTTTCATCCCTAGCGTCCGTTGCCGTTGCTGATTTAGCCGGGTCGGTAGAGCGTCGGATCGAGGCTGTCATGCCCGAGGTTGTGTCCTGGCGTCGAGACCTGCATGAACATCCTGAACTGGGCAATCAAGAGTTTCGCACCGCCGGTATCATTGCAGAGCATCTACGCAGCTTAGGCATGGAGGTGCAAACCGAAGTCGCCCATACCGGCGTCATCGGTGTGCTAAAGGGAGGCGACGGTCCTGTTGTTGCCCTGCGCGCTGATATGGATGGCCTGCCCGTCACGGAACTGGTTGACCTCCCCTTTGCCTCAAAGGCCCGAGGCGAGTATCTGGGACAGAAAGTTGGGGTGATGCATGCCTGTGGTCACGACAACCATGTCGCGATTCTCATGGGTGTTGCCGAAGTGCTCGCAGGCATGGGCGATGAATTACCGGGCACTGTCCTATTCTTATTCCAGCCGGCAGAAGAAGGTACTCCCGATGGCAGTGTTGGAGGAGCCGAACTCATGCTGCAGGAAGGCGCATTCGATGCGATACACCCTGATGCAGTCTTTGGGCTTCATGTTTTCCCCTACCCCGCAGGCGTCATTGCGACACGTCCTGGCGGCCTCATGGCATCGTCAGACAGCTACAAAATTACTGTCACGGGCAAACAGACCCATGGTGCGGTACCTTGGGCTGGCGTCGATCCCATAGTAACCGCCAGTCAGATTGTCCTTGGCCTGCAAACTATTGTTTCGCGTCAGCTAGACGCCACATTGACACCATCGATTGTGACGGTGGGTAAAATTGACGGCGGAGTTCGCAGCAACATTATCCCCGAGTCGGTCGATCTTATTGGCACCATTCGCACTTTCGATGCCGACACTCGCCTTGACATTCATGAGCGCATTCGCCGAACAGCCACCCACATTGCCGAGGCTGCGGGTGCTACGGCACAGGTTGATATCGATCTTGGCTACGGCGTAACCCGCAACGATCCGGAGCTTTATCAACAAATGGCGCCAACGCTTCGGGGGGTAGCAGGCAGTCAGTTTATTGAAGCACAGCAAACGACCACAGCCGAGGACTTCTCCTATTTCGCAAACGAAGCGCCCGGGCTCTTTCTCTTTCTTGGAGTTGCACCTGAGGATCCGAGTTTGGTGTATCCCAATCACTCGCCCCGCTTTTACGCCGATGAGCGAGCACTACCCGTTGGCGTCAGAGCACTGACCGCGTTAACCCTCGATTTTATGGCGGATAACTAGACTTGAAATTTTTGCTGCACTAAGGGCCAATGGCCGATGCCAGTGGTTCCAGAAGCCCAAACCGGCTATGGTTTGTGGCATCGATAACAGGGAGCATAGCGACACCGTGAGTGACTTAGTCGTCAGGCAAATTAACTTCGATGTGGATCAGGCCAAATTTATTTGGAACGCTGACAACCCCTCGTTTTCTGTACTGATGAACCAAATTACGTTCTTTGTCGTCGGTTTTGAAAAGTACATGTGCCGGGTGATGCGCGATGCCGAGGCGCACATCACCGACCCAGCGGTCATGGAAGAAGCTATTGCTTTTCGCAAGCAGGAGGCCATCCACGCACAAAAGCATATGCGCCATGCCAGAGCGCTTATAGGTCAATATCCCGCGTTGCAGGGCGTGCTCGATAAGGTCCTCGCGAGCTATGACGAGGTCTACAACACCCACCCTCTGGAATACCACTTAGCCTATGCGGGTGGACTGGAGGCAATATTCACCCCGTTTTTCAAAATGATACTGGATCACCGAGCCGTATTGTTTGAAGAGGGCGATGCCCAAGTCGCATCGCTGTTTGTCTGGCATTTTTGCGAAGAAATCGAGCATCGAAGCTCCGCCTATGATGTTTATAACCACGTTGTCGGCAGCCATTGGTATCGCATTCGAAAAACCGGAGCGTTTCAAAAGCATACCCGCGGTCTGTTTGACATGATTAAGGAAGAGTTCGAATTAATCGTCAAAGACGTTCCAGAAAACGCATACTCAGACAACCCATTCGCACGCATACCCATATGGGCACAATTAAGATCAGCCGCAGGGGTGTTGGCTTCACAGTTCCCCTGGCATGACAGCGTAAATCAACCACTGCCAGCGTACTACGCCGAATGGCTGGGTCACTGGCAGTCGGGGGCCGATGTATCTCAAATCGTTGGTATACCTCAGGGCCTGGTGCGCAGTGACTGAAACGGCACTCACCTTCACCCAGCTGGTCGACCGTCTTGGTGGCTTTCACCCCGAAAATATTGAGAGCTGGGCCTTTGTAAAAAGCCCTTTTACCCTTTCGCACTGGACCATGAACGTGGTTGAGGTGTTGCTCATTTTCGGCGCCCTCTGGGGTCTGCGCCACGGCATAACGCGCTTTAAAGCCGGCGAGTCCATTTATTTGGGATTTTGGCTGGCCTCAGTCATCTTTATGCTTGCGCTGGAAATCCCCGTGTACTTTCCAGAGAAACTAGGCGCAGCTGACAATGCCCTATTTTTTATTCACAACGAATTTACGGTGCAATTCTTTTTTGGCCGAGCGCCGCTTTACATTCTGGCGTTGTACCCATCCGTTATGTATGCAGCCTTCGTGCTCGTTCGACAGGCCGGACTCTTCAATCAACGCTGGGGCACACTTATTGGCGCTATAGGTGTCGGTGTCGTCCACCACGTTTTCTATGAGATTTTTGATCACTTTGGACCTCAGTATGGCTGGTGGATGTGGAATTACCCCAACTTCACCTCATCCCTAGCCTCAGTTCCGGTCTCAAGTATGATGAGCTTTGCTTTTGTCGGGCCCATTGCCCTGACCCTCGCTACACAGCTTTTGGTGCCAAAATCTGTGATTGATCAAGCCGGACAAACCTTGCGGCCCAATCGAGGTCATACTGGTTTCGCACTCGGGACACTTCTGGCGGGACTACTGACTCCGATACTCTTCGTAATGCTAACGCTCAACACCTGGTTTAGTGTGCTTGGTATTGTGTTAACGCCGCGCTTAGAGATGCTGGCCTCAGCAGCCATCTTAACCGTCGCTTTAGTATTTATTTTGCGTCAATTCGTGGGCTTAACGACCTTCTCGAGCCAAGGTTTTTGGTCTTATTCAAGGGCTTATTTCGCGCTTTTTCTCAGCGTCTTTGCCGGCCTGTGGTTGACCGCCCTACCCGACTACTTTTCAGCGATAGACGGCATGACCCCTCAGGGATTCGCTGTAGGATCGCTACCCTATGTGATGGGCTGTATGACCTTCGCTGTATTTTTCCTAATGCGGGCAAAACGGTAGGCTATTTATCGACCCACCTGAGCACATCCCTGCCACGTTTGACGCGGTATTATTCAAACTGAACTGACAATACAGGGCATTATGGGCACTATGAAATCATTCCTCACCACAGTTGGTGTTCTGTTGACCGCGTTTATCTGGTGGGCTGCGTTTACAGTCACTCAGCAGCTTAATGAAGTCCGAAGCGTAGAAGACCAAATCTCAGCACTGACCCTCAGTGAACGATCGATTACCTCCCCAGCCGTTTGGGGCGAACTTTTTGCGGCGCTGGGCAAACAGGAAATTGAACGGCTTTTTGAACAACAAAGTTCTAAAGACCTGCTGACCGAAGCCACAGAAAACCTCTTGTATAACGCCATCATCGAGTATCGAAACACTCTTAGAGACAAACAAGGGACAGCCGATGGCGCCTCCTTACAGGGACTGGGCCAGGCGCTCATTCTCGATATGCTGATAGATTTTGATGCTCTTGAAACCTCCGTCCCCGCTATAGCACAGGCCTTTGTCGAGGACCTTGAGGAGGGTCAGCTAGCCACTGATCTCGAGAACACACTGAGGGAGTACCTGATGAGTCTGTCACAAGACTTAAATGCCGCAGCCGTTAGCCAGACGGCTTCTATCCACCATCTGCTGCAGTGTGACTCGACAACCCAGTGTTTGGATACCCTCAATGCTAGCCATCGACAGCATCAGCAAAAAGCGGAGCTACTGGTGCTGTGGATGGCAATAGCCCTTGTGGCTTTACTCACCTTGAATCAATTTGGTCATGTGCTGACAGGCCATAAGACATCGCTACGGGTCATCACAATTTGCCTGCTTAACGTCGCAATACTCGCGCTATTGGTACCTGGCATTTCGGTGCCCATGATGAAATTGAAAGCTTTCATTGAACCCTTTGAAATCAGTATTGGTGGTGCCAGCCTCTTTTTCGACCAGCAACTATTGCTATATCAGAACAAAAGTATTGGCGACCTTGTAAATTTACTGGTCAATACGGGACAAATTTCACTGATTTTTTTGGCTGCGGGCATGACATTATTTTGCGTCCTTATACCCCTGAGTAAATGTCTGGCCGCTATTGGCTTGCTGCTTCGCACTCAATACAGGCCTGCTCACCCGTTGCTCAAATGGCTGGCCATAGACTCAGGAAAATGGTCCATGGCTGATGTTTTCGTTGTCGCCCTCATCATGGCCTATATCGGTATGGATCAACTGGTATCGAGTCATACCAGCGCCATGAACGCTTTATTTGCAGAGGCACAGTTTGTGCAGGCTGCCTCAGCTTCTGAACTGGGCATGGGATTTTATTTCTTTCTTAGTTTTGTCGTGCTCAGTTTTTGGACTGCGAGGGAATGCAAGGGCGTTCTAGAGGGCGCAGTCATCAAAGCGCCAACCCCTAACCCTTCATCTCCGTAAGGCTTTCTAAACCCGCCGCACTAGGTTGCTGCCCCATCAACCTCATTTAACAAGCCGACGGAGGTGACCCGGCCGCTAATTACAGCAGGCTCAAATCCACAGTGCACACTGCTAAGTCAGCGACGAATCAAGGGGCCCATCGTCCGGGGTCCCTATGGATGCTCGGGCTGTCAAACAAGTGACGTCGCCACCCCTGGCCACACTGAAAGGGACAGCGCCCCAGCACAGGGGGCTTGGAACCGCGGTTAATATTTATTGATATCAGTATCTTTCTGGCCCGTCGCAGGTTTTTTTGTCCATCGGCGTAGAGGCACTAAAATCACGAGGCTAAGAACCGCAAAAAACGTCAACAAAGCTTCCCAACTACCTGTAAACGGCATTGGCAAGACGTCTTTCATTAGTAGCGAGCTTCCGGTGACCGCCGCACCAATGCCAAAAGATAAGAGAATAAAATCCAGCCCCAGAACAACATCTAAAGCCACCAGCAAAAGTGCCGCAATAAACCAAACCTCATAACTTAACAATAAACTCATCTCAGGCTCCATCCGTGCGTCGTAGTACTTCCTGAAGACCTGCGAGCCCACCCAGGGTTTTGGTGACATCTGAAGGGAGTACGATGGTCTTGGTATTGTCAGAGGACGCCATCCGCGAGATAGCATCTACCTGTCGCTTTAAGATCTCAAAATCAACCGCGGGCTGTCCATTATTTGCAATCGCTTCGGCAATCACCTTAGTTTGCTGCGCATCAGCTTCAGCCTTTTTAATAATCGCATAAGCATCGGCGTCGGCCGTCAGTTTTATCGCCTCCGCCTTTTTTGTGGCCTCGTAGAGTTCCGCATCGGCCTCCAATTCTACTCGAGAACGTTCGCCCTCAGCCTTGGCAACCGTGGCTCTGCGCTCCCGCTCTGCATTGAGCTGCTGGCGCTGAGCCTGCTTGGTCGCCTCATCAACCCTGACATCTGTGATCTCCGAGCGGGTGATCTCAAGACCCCATACTTCTGATGCGTCTCGTAAATTTTTCAGAATTTCGTCGTTCATCTGCTGACGGCTACTCTGAATATCGTCGAGCTCCAACTTGCCCGCGGCACTACGAATAATAGACTCCGCCGTTGTCCTCAATGCGAGGGGCACATCCCGAATTCTATAGACAGATTTGGCGGCATCAATGACGCGAAAGAAGACCGTCGTTTCCAAAACAATCTCGACGTTATCCCGGGTAATGACAGAAATATCGAAGGCATCGAGCTGACGCTCTAAAACCACGACCTTATGTTCAATTCGATCTAAAAAGGGAATTAAAAGGTTAATTCCCGCAGAAAGGGTTTCACGATATTTCCCAAAACGCTCGACAACATACTCGTCTGACTGGGGCACTATGGCAACGCTTTTGGCCGCAACTAAAATAGCGAAAGCAAAGAATACCAAGGTTAAGATGATTCCAAGATCCATGTGTTATCTCCTAATTTATTACCTCCGGCCAAAGACGCGACCACCGACCTATCACCGTCCAGTCGGAGTTGTTTAGGCGAGAGGCTAGGGAAAACATTAACACACGAAAACGATGCTCACAGGAACACAAGTCCGCTAGGATTTATTTCAAGAAGTGGGGTTAAAAAACATCGCAAAAATCAGGAGTGGCCCGCCCGGAGAGATTCGAACTCCCGACACCCAGGTTCGAAGCCTGGTGCTCTATCCAGCTGAGCTACGGGCGGAGGCCGTCGATCATAGGGATGCATAGAATTCAGGTCAAGCTCGAAGAAGAATACATTCATCTCGCTATCCGAAAAATCGCGCCAAATCAGGCTAACTGATATAAAACACGAGGTGAGACGAGTGCTTGAGAAAAACCGATAGTACTTTGATATTTTTTGCCCAGCCTTAACCTTTGAGAGAAAGCAGGCTAGTCTGACTGTTGTTAAAGGGGTTCATTGCTATCGAAAAACGCTGAAATCCGCTCTAACGTTAAGCTTGCCATTACAACAAAAGAGGGATGTTTTATGCCCAGACTTCGCGAGGTACCTCGATCCGCAGCTGACCCCATCGCGATCAAACTGTACGATATGATTTTCGGGGCCCGCGACCCCGTGACATCACCGGGAACAGCAACGGGCACTCCCGGCAACTGGTGGACGGTTTTTGCCCTAGTACCCCAATGCTTAAAGCACGCCCTGCACGGGTTCGAGTTCTATCGAGACCCCGGGCGAAAAATAGATCCGCAGCTCAGAGAACTGGCCCAAACGAGAGCAGGCTATGCCCGTGGCTCCCAATTTGTTTTTTCTCAACACAGTAAATCCTGTCGGTCTGTGGGCCTTTCGGAAGATAAAATTACCGCGTTGCCCCACTGGTCAACCAGCGCTGTTTACTCCGACCTCGAGCGATCTGTACTCGCCTACACCGATGCACTAGTTCTGGAGGGCGGCCGCGTTTCTGATGGCCTCTTTGCCGAGCTTAAAAAAGACCTATCAGACGAAGCCATATTAGAGCTAACTTACATAACAACACTTTACGATATGCACGCCACAATCTCACGAGCGCTACGCCTAGAATATGACGATGTAGATGAGCGTATCACTGAAATTGCTGCACCGACGGAAGCCGCAAACCGTGACGTCATGGCTATGGTCGATAAGGAGACACACTGATGGCTTATCATCATCTCGCCATGGCAGCAGCAGATATGACTGCAATTCATCACTTTTATGAAACTCTTTTAGAGTTTGAACTGGTTAAGGTCGAAGTGGGGCCTGTCCCCGATGGGGGTTGGGCAAAACATTTTTTCTATCGAATGGGAGGGGACGACTCTGCTTTTATTGCCTTTTGGGAGCTCCACGAGGTACCGGGGTGCGACAAGGTCGAGACATCACTGTCCAAGGCGGCAGGGGTACCAGACCAAATCAACCATTTAGCCTTCAATGCGCCCGACTTAGAGAGCTTGCGCCATCGCAGAGACGTCTGGCAGAAAGCGGGCCTGTCGGTGCTAGAAGTGGACCACAACTGGTGCCATTCTATTTACACCAAGGACCCCAACGGTAATATGGTGGAGTTCTGTACGACTACCGGCCAATTCAGCGAGAAGGATCGGCAGTTAGCCCTTAAAGCCCTAAATAGTGACGAGATCAGTTACTCCAAGCCCCCCGGCAGCATTGAGATTCATCGCCCGAAGACTGACTAAGGCGGGCTGCAGAGCCAGTATGTCTATCTTATGGCCATTCAATAAGGCGAGAGGTCAGTCTTTTCAGCTGAGCTGGCTTTGCTAGCATCTTGAACGCCCAAGGAGGTTTCCCATCGGAAATTTAGAAAAGCCGTTATGCTGCTCTCACTTTTGACGGGTAGATCATTGTGATGAGCCAAGCTCTCAACCGCTTTTCTTTCAGCTTACTGCTTACGACATATTTTGGAGCACTGGTAGGCGCCCCCATGTCCCAGGCAGGGACAGTTTTGCAGGCGACATTTGATTCAACTGTCCTGCAAGCGCCCTACCCCATGACCCTCTATGTTCCCGATGTACCGCCGAAATCTGGATCTGCGTATCCAGTAGTTTATTTACTGCACGGGTCCTTTGGCTCGGAAAATGACTGGCTGACCCATGGTGATCTCCAAGTCACTGCCGACCGACTCATCGCGTCGGGCGACATCCCACCCACACTTATTGTCATGCCGGGATCTCAAAGCTGGTGGCTCAATGGGCACAACGAGCCCGCTGAAAGTGCATTTTTCGAGGATCTGCTCCCCTTCGTTGAGGCTAATTATCCGGTGGCCAGTCATCGAGCGGGGCGCTTCATTGCCGGACTATCCGCAGGTGGCTATGGCGCAACCCGTTTCGCTCTAATGTATCCCGAACGGTTTGGCGCCGCTGCAGCACTAAGTCCAGCGACGTATGTACCGCTCCCCCCCCAAAACTCATCCGCCTACAGGCATCCCGCTTTTCTCAACCGAGAGGGTCAATTTGACAGGGCGCTATGGCAAGAGAGTAACTATCCTGTTTATTGGGCTGACTATCTCACCAAGAACATCACCGTACCTTTTTACATTAACAGTGGCGATCACGATGAATTTAATATCGCCCATGAGGCCACCGCATTGTTCAGCATGCTGCGTGCCTACCAGCCCGATGCCGTCGAGCTACGCATCGTCGACGGCGCACACGAATGGCAGGTCTGGGCACAATCACTACCCGAGGTGCTGATATTTTTACTCACCCACCACCAATCAACCGCCTCTGATGACTCAACCCGTCACCCTCACTAGCGCCCGCTTAGGCGCAAAATTACCGGCTAGTGTTTGCAAAAAAAACAGGGTGGAAAATATTTCGCAATATCATCAGTATGTCGAGTCACAATTTTATCGATGGCATTCAAAAGGAGCTTTACCGTGGCAGACGACTCTGAATACGTACCACCGACAGTATGGACGTGGAATAACGAGAACGGTGGGCGTTTCGCTAACATCAATCGCCCCACAGCCGGTGCCCAGTCTGAAAAGGCTTTACCCTTGGGAGAGCACCCCCAGCAGCTTTATTCCCTGGGAACTCCCAATGGCGTTAAAGTCACCATCATGCTCGAGGAGCTACTCGAGCTCGGTGAAGCCGATGCCGAATACGATGCTTGGCTGATCAATATTCAAGACGGCGCACAATTTTCATCCGGCTTCGTTGGCGTCAATCCCAACTCAAAAATACCCGCGCTCCTTGATCGCAGCGGGGACAAACCCGTTAGAGTATTCGAATCTGGAGCAATCTTGCTTCATTTGGCTGATAAGTTTGGTCATTACATGCCTAAAGACGGTGACTCCCGGGCCGAAGTTCTCAGCTGGCTGTTCTGGCTACAGGGTTCAGCCCCCTACTTAGGGGGAGGGTTTGGGCATTTTTATGCCTATGCACCCTTCAAAATGGAGTACCCGATTAACCGCTTTAGCATGGAAATAAAAAGGCATCTTGACCTTTTAAATCAAAGACTTGAAGAGCACACCTATCTAGCCGGTGAAGATTACACGATTGCTGATATTGCCACTTGGCCCTGGTACGGAGCTCTGGCAAAGGGCCTGCTGTACGGGGCAGGAGAGTTTCTCGAGGTCGAGAGCTACACGCATGTGCAGCGCTGGGCTGATTTAATCAGTGAGCGACCTGCAGCTAAGCGCGGAAGGTTGGTAAACAAGGCTTGGGGAGACGAAGACAAGCAGCTGCTTGAGCGTCACAGCAGCACTGACTTCGATAAGATTAACTGGCGCTGAGGCTTTGCATCGATTCAATCGACACCCCGAGGCGTTAGGGTGTACACTCGCCGCCCGCTGCGCACCAACAACAATAAAAACCGCAGATACACTGACCTAGTTAAATGACAGGGGGTTGAGCGTGTCAGACCTGAATAATGTGGCAAACGCCACACTTTTTACCAATGAAAACAAAGACCTACTCGCAAAAATGCTGGAAAAGGCGCTGTTAGAGCCCTTAGTGCCAATGGAACCTGCCGCAGCGCAAAAATACATGGAGCAGGTCGCTGTTCGCACCGCTACCGACAACCGAACCGATATTGAACTGTTTCAAATGGTACAACTTAGCAGCAGCGAATCGACCTACGTCATGCGTTTTGCGCTATTTGAGAACCGTCAAGCGATCGGCTTGGATATTATGGACGCCGAGAATGGGCAGTTTTTCATTCCAGAATCTTGCCCAATTTGCCAACTCGCCGAACCCACACTCAACTGAAGCCCATGTGAAGGAACGTATTACCTTCACTACCCTTGTCGCTCTGGTCGCCTATGCGGCCATTGCCACTGACCTTTACTTGCCCGCGATTCCCGCGATGGTGGCCGAATTTGGCGCCACAGCTTCTGATGGCCAGCTAACACTCTCGACCTTCATGCTAGGCATCGCGGTAGGACAACTGATCTTTGGTCCCCTTTCAGATTACTACGGGCGTTTGCCTGTCGTTAAGCTGGGTACCGCTCTATTCTTGGCGACCTCGGTAGCCTGTGCGCTGGCCTCGTCAATGGAATTCCTGTGGCTCGCGAGACTCGCTCAAGGCTTAGCCGCAGCTAGCGGTCCCGTTATCGCCAGGGCTATTGTCCGAGACCGCTATGAGGGCCCACAGGCCGCACAAATCATGGCCATTCTGTCGGGTGCCATGGCTGTCGTCCCCTTAATGGCGCCAACCGCGGGTGCTTGGCTGCTAATTTTGGTGAGCTGGCGTGCCACCTACATCGCACTGGCAGTTTTTGCTTTCCTCGTGCTTTTAGGGCTACGTAGTTTCGAGGAATCGGCCCCGAATATTCGTGAAGGTAGTATTGGCATCGGACGGGTACTCAAACACTTTTCAACCTGTTTGAAAAACCGACGTTTTGTGGGCTACCAGATCTGTGGAACAGCCGCTTTCTCAGCCATCCTTGCTTACCTCTCTACGGTCTCCTTCTTTATGCAAGATGTCTTCGCACTACCCACACAGTATTTTGGGTATGCCTTTGCAGTGACCGTGGCAGGATTTATGGTGGGCGCTCTTTTGTGTGCCCGTATTGTTATCCACCTGGGCATTAACCGCACGTTAGCATTGGGCACCACACTGTCACTGCTGGGCGCCATAGGGCAAACCTTGAGCGCAAGTTTTACCGACCCTCCCATTATCCTGCTAGCAGGCTGCTCTTTTGTGATGTTTCTGGGTGTAGGCTTCACCTCGGCAAACGCTACCATGGGCGCTTTGTCACTTTTCCCCGATCATGCCGGCTCTGCTTCTGCCGTTTTTGGCTTCACCCAGTCGTCTGTTGCCGCTCTTGTAGGACTCTGCGCCGGCTACTTTTACGATGGGTCATTGACCTCGGTGACCAATATCATGCTGATCTGTGCTGGTATCGGCATGCTGGGCCTGCCCTTGGCAAAAGCTCAAATACCCGTAAGGGGGAGTAGCTGGATTCGGCCTAGAAGCAGATAATATCAAAATGAGGCGGCCCTTCCCGAGGGCGCTGTTGTTCAAAGGAGATCACTGTGCACGAAATTAACAAGGACATGGAAGTTCTCACCCAGGCCATCGTTCGCTACGCCATCGAAAGAGTGCGAATGGACCCACCAACCTTGGACAGCGCCCGACCCGAATCTGAACTGCAAGCTATGGCAGGACAAACGGTTACAGCCGACGGCTTAGGTGGACTTGAGGCACTGCGCGTCTTCACCGATGTATTGGCTCCCGCGTGTCTATCAGTCGATCACCCTCGCTTACTCGCATTTGTACCAGCAGCACCTACAGAAGCCGCTACCTTGTTTGACTTGGTCGTGGGTGCTTCCAGTATTTTTGGCGGGACATGGATGGAAGGGTCTGGAGCTGTCTACGCTGAAAATCAGGCATTGCGCTGGATCTCTGATCTCGCTGGTTTTCCGGAAGAAGCGGGCGGTGTGTTTGTCAGCGGAGGCACTGCAGGTAATCTCTCGGCCCTCACCGCTGCTCGCCACGAATGGCGACGCAAGGACGCCAGCAAGCGCTCGGTGCGCGGTCTTATCGTTTCTTCGAAAGGCGCGCACGCCTCAATTGCTCAAGCCGCTCATGTCATGGATGCAGACCTTGTTGAAACTGGAGCTCATCGACTGACCGGTGAGGACGTGGCTACCACGATCAATACATTGACCGCAGAGGATCGCTCGCGCCTATTTGCAGTGGCCTGTACTGCAGGTACCACTAATCTTGGCATCATTGATGATATGGCATCTATCGCTGATGTTTGCGAGCAAGAATCGCTGTGGATGCATGTGGACGGCGCCTACGGTGGTGCAGGCCTGGCGGCACCTTCGGTTCGCGATCAATACGCCGGTATTGAACGCGCCGACACCTTTATTGTTGATCCCCACAAATGGCTGTTTGCTCCCTTTGATTGCTGCGCCCTCATTTACCGCGATCCCGCAACTGCTCGCCGTGCGCATCAGCAAAAAGGTGACTATCTTGAAGTCCTGTACGACGGCGAGTGGAATCCTTCTGATTATGCCCACCATTTATCCCGACGCGCGCGGGGACTACCTCTGTGGTTTAGCCTAGCGACTCATGGCACCCATGCTTACACAGAAGCTGTAGAGCGCAGCCTTCAAGTCACTCACGAAGCCGTTAAGCTGATAGAGGCACACCCCAATCTTGAAATGGTGGTCCCTTCTCAGCTATCGATTTGTGTTTTTAGGCGACCCGGTTGGACGCCTGAGGACTACAGTGCCTGGAGCGACAAGCTGCTGAATGATGGACTTGGATTTGTCACCCCGACAAAACATGAGGGAGAAACGGTACTCCGATTTTGTATCGTCAATCCTCGTACGGGCGTCGATGATATCCGCATGATTTTAGATACGTTGTAACCGTGGAGCAGGCACTACCCTATCGATGGGATCTTTTACTGCGTTATCGATTTATTGAGTGCATCGCACTCTGGGAGGGTCGACTCACCACTCGCCATCTGGTGGAAACCTTCGGTATTGGGCGACAACAAGCTAGCAAGGACATCAATACCTATAATCGCAGCGTTGCTCCAGACAACCTACGCTACGACAAATTTTTAAAGGGCTATGAACCCAATGCGCATTTTAAACCGACGGTTACCCGAGGCCTTGCGGAAGAATACCTGCAGTTATTAGCCAATCGTAGCGAACTGCACCGTACTTTTTCTTCTGTCGCCTTACCCCAAGGAAACACGGAAGTTTTAGAGCCGCCGATTCGTCCCGTTGCGCCAGAACTGCTGCGACCGCTTCTGCAAGCAGCTAGGGAGCAGCAACGCTTAGAGGTTGATTACGTATCACTTAACAACCCCAGTAGAGAGGGACGAATCATCGCTCCTCATACTTTAGTTTGGACCGGACTGCGCTGGCATGTTCGAGGCTGGTGTGAACAAAACCAGGGGTTTAGAGATTTTGTCCTCAGTCGATTCAGAGGCATCCCCGAACTGCTAGGACCAGCAACACAATGCAGTGATGATGATAAAGATTGGCATAGAACTATTGAGATAATACTCATGCCCGATCCTCGCCTCTCCGAGGCCCAACGCGCTGTTGTCGCCACAGATTTTGGTATGGATAAGGGGCGCCTCAATGTTCATGTGCGTGCAAGATTGGCCAACTATTTGTTGCAACTACTCAACATCGAAACCGGTGACCCCTTGTCTGACCCTAAAGCCCAACAGGTCATTATTGCAAACAAAGACGATATTTCAGACTGGCTGTTCTAGGGCGTTGCTAAGCTGTAACTCAGTGAACTGTTGGCATAACCATCAAGTTTTGTGAGTGACCTCACACAAACTAGCACTCAAGCTTTGTAATGCAGCACTCGTTGGCTAGATTGGAAGGCCTTAATCAAGTTAATAACTCCGAGATATCCATGAACGCATCAGCGGCGCTCAATGCCCATACTGCCTCCTCTGAACGGCGAGGCCGACATTCTGCCGTTCCCGAACAGCTTGAAAAACTATTAAGCTTTGAGCAGTCAGTAACGCTCACAGCCAAGAGCCAGTTTGGATGGACCCTAGCTTTTGTTCGACGACCACTATTTCAGGACGTCGAAGTGGTCATCCAGAATCCCGAACGCACAGAGTTCATGGCGATTGAGGAGGATGGCTCGACCCGACCTTTTTACAACGTGCGAAGTGGTGACTTCCGCTAAACTGAACGCCTCGAAGAACAGCTAGCGGCTCACCTCGGTGGGCCGTTTTTTTTAGAGGTGTGATATGCGAATACTAGGCATTGACGGTTGCCGAGGGGGCTGGATCGGCATTTGGTACAGCACTAAAGCCCTTGACTGGTACTTCAGCCCCTCACTAGACGACCTAATGACACAACATATCCCCACCCGTGCATTCATCGACATGCCCATCGGGCTCTCTAGCAAAGGACCGAGGTTGTGTGATCGTGCGGCCCGTCAAATGCTGGGGCGAAAATTTTCAAGCTCCGTATTTCCGACACCTGCTCGGCTAGCGTTGAACGCCACAGAATACCCACAAGCCAATGCGCTTAATCGACAACAAACCGGTAGTGGCCTCAGCAAACAAACCTACTACCTACTACCAAAAATTCGTGAAGTTGATGGTTGGCTACGGGACCCTTCTCACCCGACCGGGCTGCTCCGAGAGGCCCATCCCGAGGTTGCATTTAACGCCATCAAGGGCACATCGCTGAGTTACAAAAAAAAGACGGCCGAAGGGTTTAAAGAGCGACTGCAGTTACTCTGTCAGCTGGATAAGCGCGTGGCTGCATTGACACAAGTCATATTGACAACAACTCGGCGCAAGGATATCGCCGCAGACGATATTCTAGACGCCTGCTGTTTAGCCGTTATGCCCCTCGCAGGTCGACTTCAGACACTCCCAACAGCACCCGAAGAAGATGACCAAGGCCTCAAAATGGAAATTTGTTTTTACGGCTCGTGAGCGTTTAAACCTTTCAGCCCGCCCTTCCCATACACGTCACGGCGTTGGGATTGTGCTTAAAATTTAAAACTCAATACACCGCACCCGGAGCATCGTCTAGTGATCTCGATCAGCTGAATCCTAGATCAAGTTAACCGCCGTCAAGCTCGCAGAGTAGCAATACCGGCAAAAATCTTAACCATGATATAACCCGAACCGAGTCCTAAAACCCCACCACACAGCGTGGGCACAAGACTCCCTAATGCGCCCCATTCTCCCGCCAAATCCTCGATACCGTGCGCAACCGATGGCATTGCGTGCACAAGAATACCGCCACCTACCAAAAACATTGCGACGGTGCCCACCACGGATAAACCCTTCATAAGTCTAGGCGCAAACCAGAGCAATGCCGCACCTATTCGACGCAACCCACGATGCCAAAAACTAGAGCCTGCCTGCTGGTTTAATAAAAGTCCGAGGTCATCAATCTTGACGATCCCTGCCACCAAACCATAGACCCCGATGGTCATTAACGTTGCGATACCTGCCAGCACAATGAGCTGCGTGAGATATGCCTGCCCCTCTACCACTCCTAGCGTAAGAACAATGATCTCTGCTGACAAGATGAAGTCTGTGCGCACGGCGCCCCGTATTTTATCGCGCTCTAGCTGGGCCAAATCACAGTCGGGGTCTGCGAGGTGCTGCATGACCTCTGCCGCCTGTTCTTGAGAGTGACTACCAACACCGTGCAGCAACTTTTCCGCGCCTTCAAAGCATAGATATAGGCCACCACAAACGAGTAACGGTGTAATGAGTATGGGGATAAATGCGGAGATCAGCAGTGCCGCTGGCACCAAGATCAGTTTGTTAATAAACGACCCTTTCGCTACCGCCCAAACCACGGGTAATTCACGGTCGGGCCTAACACCGAGAACGCGCTCCGCGTTAACGGCGAGATCATCACCTAGAACACCCGCACTTTTTTTAGCGGCAATCTTAGTCATTAGAGCAACGTCATCAAGAACCGCGGCAATATCATCGACCAGCGCTAACAAACTACCAAAAGCCATAGTTTTATCCTCTTCTGCGCCGCTTTGATGGCTGACGCATTGTCGACTTTGGATAGCGTGGAAGCTTACCCGTCGCTAAATACCGATAGATCGTTTCTTGCGCGTGAAGCTTATTCGTTTGCTTGTTTGACGACAGTAACTGATTGTCTTGATGGGTATTAATTCGGCGAGCCTTCACATTGTCATGCCACTGTTGATCAAGAATATTTTGGACCATTTTTTGCGCATCAAGATCACGCACAGGACATAGGACTTCCACCCGATAATCGATATTTCTCGTCATTAAATCGGCGGACCCGAAATAGTAATCAGGGCGGCCTCGATTATGGAAAACATAGACTCTGGAATGCTCTAGGTAGCGATCCACAATACTGATCGCTTCAATATTTTCCGACAAACCTTTGACGCCCGGTAATAGCGAACACATACCTCGAATGATCAATCGAATTTCAACACCGGCCTGACTGGCTTCATAGAGCTTGCTAGAGAGCTCTTGGTCAACGAGATTATTACACTTCAAAATCATCGTCGCGCGATAACCCCCATTGGCATGCTGAATTTCCCTGTCAATCATACTCATGAGGCCCGAGCGAGAGCTGTGCGGAGAGACAAGGAGCTGCTCATATTCTGGACGCCGATAGTTGTATTTCAAAAAGTCAAAAACCTTGGCTAAGTCACGCCCAATTGTTTGGTCAGATGTGAGCAGAGAAAAGTCGGTATACAAGCGCGCAGAGTTCTCATTAAAGTTACCTGTGCCGATATGACTGTAGTACCGAAGTTTCTGAGACTCCCGACGTTCAATGAGAAAGATTTTACTGTGAACCTTTAGTCCAGGAATTCCAAAAATCACCTCGATACCCGCATCCGTCAGTCGCTGTGCCCAGGCGATGTTTGCCTGCTCATCAAAACGTGCCGCCAGTTCCACCACAACCTGCACGGCTTTACCATTGTCATTAGCATTGATGAGTGCGTCGACCACCCGCGAGTTTTCGGCAACTCGGTATAAACAGATTCGAATCGTGATGACATCGGGATCCAGTGCTGCTGTCTTCAAGACATCAATAATGTAATCAAAGGCATGATAGGGATAATACAAAAACACATCCCGCTCTCGTATTGCAGAAAAAATACTACCGTCCCCATCTAATTGCTCAATAGGTATGGTCGGCAAAGGCTTGAATTCTAGGTATTTAGGCCCTGCATTGGGAAATCCCATAAAATCTTTTGAGTTGTGGTACCGCGCCCCCGGAATCATGCTGTCGTATTTTCCAAAACCAAAGCGCTTGCGCAGATAGTCAAGCATGCGCTGTGGCATTTCCTCATCAAAAACAAATCGAACGGCGTCAGCGCGGCGACGCTGTTTGAGGCCCGATGCCATTTTGGCGATAAGGCTGTCATTAATACTCGAATCAATTTCTAGCTCGGCATCTCTTGAAAACTTAAAACAATAGGCAGACACAGATTTGATTTCAAAAACACCGCGGAATACCTGAGGGAGGCATGCTCGGATAATGTTGTCGAGGACAATGAAGACTCTGCCTTTACCGCGTTTTCGCCCGGGAATTTCAATGAAGCGACCTAACCTATCAGTAGGTACCTCGAGCAACGCATATTGGGGTCCTGACATCGTTTCAATATCGACAGCCAAATACAGGGATTCGTCGGTCAAATGAGGGATCGCTTGATCATCCCTCAATAAAATGGGTTCTAACTCGGGCAAAACCTTGTCATGAAAAAAGGCTTCTACGAACCTCAGCTGCGCTTCCTGCAATTGTGTTTCATTGATCAAGTAGACACCGCGACGAGTGAGCTCCCTCAGCAGCTTGACGTAAATGGCCTCAAATTCGTGCTGTAAAGTGAGCACGCGATATTGGATACCCGCCAGTAATTTTTCTGTGCGCTGGCGCTGATTACCGCTCGAAAGCGATATTAGACGTCGAACTTCAGCGACTCGTACTCTAAAAAACTCATCTAAGTTATTGGAGAATATACCTAGGTAGCGCACGCGCTGAATGAGCGGCACTTCTTTATCTTGGGCTTCCTGTAAAACACGCGCATTAAAACTGAGCCAGCTAAGCTCCTTGGGATAAGTATTTGGCTCACCAAGGTCAGCCAGAAGTTCTTCAATCGGCGTTAGACTCATAACCTATCTCATAAGTACAGTGCCGCTCTTTTACGGCCACATGGACACTATTCGTTGACCCGAACCCAAGGGCGTAGCGCCGATCCTAATTAAGGCTTCAGTGTTAACGTGTCGGTTTTTAAAAGTTGTAGCGCCTCTTCAGCGGTGTTACCCAATACCTGAGCCCGCACACCTCGACGACCGACCGTACCCATAACCACTAGCTGCGCCTTAGATTCGGCCGCTTCAGATACGATTGTTTTAGCGACGGGTCCCCGTTTGAGCTGGAACTTTGACAAGGGCAGGCCGGTCTTCTTTGCCAGTGCCGCGACGGTGGGCTGAAGCTCTTTCATACGATCTTTAGCATAGGCCTTTGCATCGATCAGATCGAGATCGACTAAAAGTGTCGGAACGTCGATAACACAAAGCACCGATAAATCAACTTGCAGCATCTCAGCATAGTGGCGAGCCGATGTAATAACATCGACATTTAAAGCCTGCTTCGCTTTAGCGGTCGCTTCAAGATCGACGGTAGCCATAATGGCACTGCCGCTTTTCCACTTCTGCCGATTAACCAGTAAAACGGGTGCTACACACTCACGCAGTAGGTGCCAGTCCGTAGAGGTATACCCCAAGGACTCTGACTGGTGACGAGTTTTTATTACAGCAGCATAATCCCCTGCTACGCGCTTGATAATCCAAGGGTGGATCTCCTCCGACCAGACCACGCTGAGCTTCACTCGATGTCCCTGCCCAATGGCCCTGTCGAGCTGTTCAACGACAGCCTCTCGACGCTGATCCAGCAGCCGCTGCTTCACACTTGCTTGGGTAGATTTATCAAGCTTCAGGCGTTTTAAATTGGCATAGGTAAAGGCGACCACTTCAACTTTAAGGTCCATGAGCTCCGCGAGCTGCACACCTCTTGAAATTGCAGCACACTTTTCCTCGAGACTCGCAACAATTAGTAATTTACTCATGAGTATTCCCCATCTAACAACACCGCCAGTATAAAGCGAGTCCAGTATAGGCGCGTCCATTGCCAGCACAAAAGATTTTCAAAGGCCAAGAGGGGCACTACCGCCTAGTCTTCGCTGCCAACCTGTTCTATGAAATCCGCCACATAATCGGCACAAACCTCGGGGCTCTCCAGAGGAACCAAGTGCCCTCCTTCAACCTCACGGACGCCTTTGCTATTCCCCAACCGATTCCAAATATTTAGGCTGTCCGATCCGAAAACCTCACTTTCGCAACCCACCACCGCCATGGCGGGGAGCTTCAAATGACGCAACCGGTGATACATCATAGGCGCCGAACGATAAACGCAGGCTTCCCAGGCACCCGACCAACGCAACGCCACCGTTCCGTCCTGTAGCTCAACGTGTCCCGCATGAACATAATCTGAGAGCACTGTGTCTGAAATTCTGCGAAAGGGCCGCTTACCACGATAGAAATCGTGAGCGGCCTGAAAACTATCAAAGTTGTGGGGCCGCCCAAGCGCACTGCGAATCATGGGCAAATCTTTCCCCAGGGCCCGCATCACCTGCCCCACCACCCAATACTTTGCCGGCAGAAGCACCGGGTCCAGAGCTACGAGACCTCGGAATAGGTTAGGCGCCTGCAATGCTGCCAGCATGCCGATAGTAGCGCCCATAGAATGACCCAGTAGAAACACTGGCTCATCGACCTCGCGCTCAAGGGTTGTCAGTAAATCCCCCGCGTACACCTTCCAATCCAGCGTTCGGGGAGCCACTCCATCATCCCAAAACGGGCGATGCTCCAGCGTTGCAACCCGATACTGTGCCAGCAAGGGCGCTAAAAGCATCCGATAGCTTTCTGGGGGATACCCATTAGCATGTGCAAATACAATCAACGGCCGGGACGCGCCGGCACTTGTGGTGCTTAAATCAATTAGAGTTTGCATACAGCGAAGGCGAGTTCTCTCAGATAACGCGAAAGATACGTATTCAGAACACGGGTTGGTTTATAACAATCGAATAATCCCTATATGACCACAACCCAAAAAGCCCGAGAAGCTCCCGGGCAAAGCACATTCCAATCTTAAAGCTTGGAAAACTCCCGATTTAAGTCATAACGCCGGGATGTCACATAGCGCTCCATCGATTCCACGCGCCCCAATGCCTCGTCAAGCCGCTGCTGGGCTTTACGAACACGATCCGTCGGAGAGTCTGGGTAGTGAAATACCGTTCGTTTACGATAGGTGTGGAGATCTTCGTCATACTCCATCTCCACCTCAACCTCTGCCGAATCTTGCTCCCAGCGCGTAGGGCGTGGGGATAACACCATCCACGCAATGATGTAGCCCCAAAAGGCCAGAGAACCGGTAAATAACAACAATGCTATCGCAGCGAGACGGACCATCCAGGTCGCTACACCCCAATGATCGGCAAGACCTGCACAGACACCACCTATCAGCCCTTCAGACGAATTGCGATACAAATCCATGCCCCAACCGCGCTTACGTCGTTTTCCAAAACTGTCACGCTTTTCCTTGCGCATTACTCACTCCTCGATTTTTCAGCTTCGCGCCAATTGGGGTGATCCGCATCCAGGATCGACTCCAAGGACACAATTCGATGGCTCAGCCTATCTACGGTAGCCAGCATTTCATCCAGTGACTGCCGGTCATCTTCACTCAGACTTCGGCTTGACCGATTCAAACTCCGGTAGTGCATGGTGATCCAGATAGGTGCGACAACCACCATAAAAAGCACCATCGGTACAAACATCAATTCAAACACATTCATGCGGTGGCTCCCTGCCCCATTGCATTAAGTGGTTAGTGTAATCACCCTACTCTGGGCTTTCACCCCCTAGGTTAGGATGTCACTATTTCCAGTCCTCACAGTCTATTTAGACTCTCCGCCGTGCATAGACTGCTTTAGCGCTTCCAGCTCTTCGTTGAGGGCATCGTCATCTCGTAAAGCATCGATCTCAGCGGCCAAGCCACCCTCTCGACCAAGATCCATTGCATCTAGCTCACCCTCTAAGTTATCCATTTTGCGCTCAAACTTATCAAACTTACTGAATGCCTGGTCGAGCTCGCTGCGGTGTATTTGCCGCTTCACCGCCATTCTGGAATGCACCGTTTGCGAGCGCATCAGCATCGATTTCTGCTTGGCTTTGGCATCTGATAGTTTTTGCTGCAGTTGGGCCACTTCATGATTGAGCTGCTCAATATGCTCATCTGTCGCCATCAACTCAGTATTGATCATGTCCAGTTCCTCGTCGGTAGCGCGTTTTTCCTGCAGCGCCGCCCTAGCCAGATCCTCTCGGCCCTTACTGATCGCCAGCTTTGCCTTCTCCTCCCAGTCATTGACCTCCTGCGCAATTCGCGAGCGCTTCCGCTCGGCAGTTTTACGATCGGCCAGCACGCGGGCTGAAGAGCTGCGCACTTCAACCAGTGTGTCCTCCATTTCCTGAATGATCAGCCGAATCATTTTCTCTGGATCTTCTGCACTGTCCAACAATGCATTGATATTGGAGTTAACGATGTCTGACATACGTGAAAAGATACCCATAACATTTCTCCCGTTTTTAACTTTCGGCACCGGAGCGGTCGGCGTTTAATATCATCCGTCCACATAAGTAAGCCAACTCCACACCCACAGTAATGAAGGCAAAGGTCATAGCAGCAGCAAAACCACCGGCCAATGCACCCACTGCGCTGCAGATCAGCATAATTACTGTGTAAACGGCAAAGCGTTCGTCGATAGCGTCCATGTCTTTCTATCCTTTTTTAGTGGTAGTTTGGGCGTCATGCCCTTCGAGAAGCCGGCCACTCCGGCGCCTACACCAAGTACTTAGCGATCTGCGTGCCAACAGTTTTTTATCTCGTTAAAACAACCACTTATAATTTTTATTCTGTGATTCAATCAGAGAAAGAACTATCTTTAGGCTAAATTAACCCTTTGTTTAGGTTTTTAAGTCTATTTAGGGTATATTTTACCGATGGAAAAAATCAAACAGAACATGATCGGACAATCGCCCGCACTCATGACGGCTTTAGACCATCTCTCGTCGCTGGCTGGCATTGACCGCCCGGTACTCATTCTGGGTGAGCGGGGCACGGGTAAAGAACTCGCAGCCGAGCGCCTACACTTTTTATCACCGCGCTGGTCGGGTGTATTCATTAAAATAAATTGCGGCGCCATTACCGAGACGCTGCTGGAAAGCGAGCTATTTGGTCATGAGGCTGGCGCATTTACCGGCGCCACCAAGCAACACATAGGTCGCTTTGAACGTGCAGACAAAGGCACACTATTTCTTGACGAACTGGGGACCATGTCACTTCGTTTACAAGAAAAATTATTGCGACTCATAGAATACGGAGAGTTCGAACGTGTCGGGGGCAGCAAAACGCTACAGGTCGATGTTCGCCTTATCGCCGCTACCAATGCCGATCTCCCTAAATTAGCGGATGCGGGTAAATTCCGATGGGATTTACTAGATCGAATGACCTTTGATGTCGTTAGGCTGCCACCACTTCGCGAGCGCCAAGACGATATCGCCGAACTCGCGCAGCATTTCGCCGTCAAAATGGTCGCCGAGTTGGGATGGCCACTGTTTCAAGGCTTCGGTGAAGCCGCTTTGGACAAGCTGATGGCACATAAGTGGCCGGGCAACATTCGGGAATTGAAAAATGTGGTGGAACGCTCTGTGTATCGCTGGGGGGACCAGGAGACTACCGTTGACACCGTCGTCATCAATCCTTTCCATAGCTTAAACCAACATGAAACACCGAACACTCAGAATCAACAAGACCGTCACAGCGCCACCGAAGAAACTCCCTCAACCCCTAAAGTACAATCTGTGGACAGGCTTTGGCCTACTGACCTGCGCCAAACGCTGCAAAATATCGAATTTGAGTGGTTGGTTAGCGCCCTTGAAAAAGCCAACCAAAGCCAAAAGGTTGCGGCTCAGCTACTTAGCTTAAGCTATGACCAAATGCGCAGCCTAATGCGCAAGCATCAGCTTAGAACACGTTCGGGTAGAGGCACCTGAAAAAAATTGATTAGTCGCCTTAGTCTGTGGTCTTCCCATGGGGTGAAAACATGCTCTACAAACACCCAATGTCCCTGAAGAGCACGTATTGCTACAGCGAAAGCAAACACCGCTCCTTTGCTCTCATGAAACACAACCCCCACTATAAATATTCCACTAAAACACCGCTAAAGGGGAGCTTTCTCTACCGGCCTTAACTGTTAGTCTTCACCACTAGAAGTTAACAAACTCATGTCACTGGATAGTCATGTAATCCAGTTATAGCCAAGGAATGTCACCATGACCCTAGAATTGACCAACCCACTGCTGCTGCGAACTGAGGCTTACATTAATGGTGAGTGGGTTGCGGCTGATAGCGGCGCGCGGCTTCCTGTGACGAACCCAGCGACCGGTGAACTGATCGCAGACGTTGCGAAAGCCGGCGCAGATGAAACAAAGCGCGCCATAGAGGCTGCCGAAACTGCAATGGTAAGCTGGCGTCAGCAACCCGCCAAGCAGCGCGCCCAAATTATGCGCCGCTGGTTTGATTTGGTAATGGCAAACCAGGAAGATCTCGCTCGCATTATGACCCACGAGCAGGGTAAAACCTTAGCAGAGTCGCGAGGAGAAGTAGCCTACGGTGCATCTTATATCGAATGGTTCGCGGAACAGGCAAAACGCATAGACGGCGATGTCATTCCAGCCCCCGGCAGTGACAAACGGGTTATTTGTATCAAACAACCCGTAGGGGTCTGTGCCTCTATCACGCCATGGAATTTTCCCAACGCCATGATCACTCGTAAAGCTGCTCCAGCTTTAGCCGCTGGTTGCACCATTGTGATCAAACCTGCCAGTGAAACGCCTCTATCCGCCCTTGCACTCGCTGAGCTGGCTGATCAGGCGGGCATTCCCCCAGGAGTACTCAATGTCGTGGCAGGTAGTTCATCAGACATAGGCGGGGAACTTACTAGCAATCCTATCGTTCGCAAACTGTCCTTCACCGGGTCCACGCCGGTAGGGAAAATGCTTGAAGCCCAGTGCGTACCCACCTTGAAAAAAACGTCAATGGAGCTCGGCGGTAATGCCCCATTCATTGTTTTTGACGACGCAGACATTGATAGCGCTGTTAAGGGCGCATTAATTTCCAAGTACCGTAACAGCGGTCAGACCTGCGTATGCTCAAACCGCATGTTAATTCAGGCGGATATTGCTGAAGAGTTCACCGCCAAACTGATCGCAGCCACAGAGTCGCTGAGGCTGGGCAACGGCCTTGATGAAGGGGTTGATCTTGGCCCTCTCGTCAATGCCAAAGCCGTGGCAGATGTTGATGAATTAGTACAGCAGTCCATTGCAGCTGGAGCCAAGCTAGAGTTGGGTGGTGCCCCAAGCGATCGGGGCGGTTGTTTTTATCAGCCCACCATTCTCACAGGCATTCGCCCAGACATGCCGGTCTTCCGTAATGAAATCTTTGGTCCCGTGGCGCCTATCACTACCTTTGAGAGCGAAGCTGAGGCGATCGAACTCGCTAACGATACTGAGTTTGGCCTTGCGAGTTATTTCTATACTCGGGATATTGGACGCGTTTGGCGCGTTGCTGAGGCCCTTGAATACGGCATTGTCGGCATCAACGAGGGCATTATTTCGAACGAAATGGCGCCCTTTGGGGGCATTAAAGAATCTGGCTCGGGTCGCGAGGGATCGAAATATGGCATCGAAGACTATCTAGAGATTAAGTACATGTTGATGGGTGGGCTAGACCAGTAGAACAAATCTGCCCCCATACCAGGACTAATCTCTGCGCAAACACAACCCTTCAAATAAAAGCTCCCTTAGTTGAGTGGTGGGGTGTATCGATAGGTGAACTCTGTAAACGTGTGCTTTAAACTGCTGGTGTTAAAGCGCAGGTGCGCATTGGAAAACTTACAAGCGCAATACGGAGTGGACCAATAGTGTCTCAAAACGCGTCCAAGCCAGTCGATCAAAAACAGCAAGAAGCGCGCATTCTGGCCTATAAGAACTGCAGGAATGATTCTCTGTCCTTGTGCGAAAGCCTCTCCCCTGAGGATCAGATGATTCAGGGCGCGCCATTCGCTAGCCCGCCGAAGTGGCATTTGGCCCATACCACCTGGTTTTTTGCGACCTTTGTATTGGAACCTTTAGCCCTAGCACCTGGCATCCCAAATAGCTGGAAGACACTGTTTAACTCTTACTACAACGGTCTTGGGCAACCACATGCTCGGGCTGCCCGGGGCATTTTGAGTCGACCCGCGCTGTCCGATATTATTGAGTGGCGGAAGCAAGTTGATGAGCAGATATTACTAGGTTTAAGCTCTCAGCACTTTAAAGCCACACAACTGCAACTCATCGAGTTAGGCATTCAACACGAGATGCAACATCAGGAGCTGTTGCTGACCGACCTGCTGTACAGCTTCTCGCTCAACCCCAGCCACCCTGCCTATAGTGCAACGCCTCCAGTGTCATCTCCAACCGTCGGCCCAATAGATTGGCTGGAATTCGACGGTGGACTCGTTGAGGTTGGCGCCAGTGCCGATGGCTTCTCATTTGATAACGAACATCCTCGACATCGCCATTTTCTTGAGCCCTTCGCCATCGCTAATCGCTTGGTTACCAATGGCGAATACCTTGAGTTTATAGAGGCTGATGGTTATCTAGACCCACAATGGTGGCTATCTGACGGCTGGGATGCTGTTAATCGAGAGCAGTGGCGACGTCCTCTACACTGGATTGACCAAGATCATACCTTCAGTTTACGAGGGGTTCAGTCACTTAATTTAAACGCACCTGTCTGTCACCTTTCGGGTTATGAGGCGGACGCCTTTGCACGCTGGGCCGACTGCCGACTACCAACCGAATTTGAATGGGAGTATGCCGCCACTACCCAGGCGCCTAAAACAAGGTCGGTGGGCTTATGTGCCGCTATAAGTCACCCCGGGTGGTTCGGTAGTGTGTGGCAATGGACGCAATCCGCCTATGGGCCCTACCCCGGTTTCCGAGCCGATGAGGGCGCCGTTGGCGAGTACAACGGAAAGTTCATGAGCGGCCAATGGGTTTTACGCGGCAGCTCTTTCGCCACTCCAGAGTCTCAACAACGACTACACTACCGAAACTTTTTTTATCCGGGAGACCGCTGGCAATTCACAGGCCTGCGCCTCGCTAAAACGGCTAATCCTCTATGACACTACGGTCCCCCCGCGCACAGAATTCACCGCCCAACCTAAAATTTATTGAAACAAAGACCGTCCCCATCGATGAAGCTCGGGAAGTTTTAGCCTCTTTGACTCAGGATCCACCGCGTTTATCACCCAAATATTTTTACGATTCTCGAGGCTCTGAACTCTTCGAGCACATTACCGAGCTGCCCGAGTACTACCTGACACGTGCTGAAGCCGAAATCTTCGATCTTCACTTAAATGACATCGCAGAGGCACTGGGCAGTGGCGACATCATTATTGAACCGGGCAGCGGCAACTGCAGCAAAGTCCAGCCCCTACTCGAACGCGCAACCCCTAGCGCTTTTGTACCGATTGATATTGCCGGAGACTTTCTTTGGGAGGCAGCCGCCACAACGGCTCTCGCACATCCCGATCTATCGGTGACGGCGATCGCCGCCGACTTCACTATGGACTGGAACTTTACGGATAAAATTCCCCACGGGCGGCGCATCGTCTTCTACCCAGGTTCAACCTTAGGAAATTTTGACCCCGCCGCTCAAAGAGGCTTCATACAGAAACTTGCAAAAGTTGTGGGCGCGCAGGGAGGTATTTTGCTTGGCGTCGATCTACATAAGGAGAGCACGGTTTTACAGCGTGCCTATGACGATGCGGCAGGAGTGACTGCTGCATTTAATCGCAACATGCTTAGCGTCGTTAATGCTAGAACCGGGTCTAATTTTGCGCCCAACAGTTGGCAGCACCAAGCTCGCTATAACACCAAATTGCGACGCATTGAAATGGAGCTCGTCGCACAATCAAACCAGTCAGTAACTATCGGCGGGCAAACACTGGCTTTTGCTCAAGGCGCGGTTATTCGAACTGAGCATTCACACAAATTTACCCTTGAGAATATTAGAGACCTCGCCAGTGCTGGGGGCATGACCGTCACGCACCACTGGCTTGATCGTCAATCGCAGTTTTGCCTGGCCTTATTACAGACGGACTAAACAGCCAGACCTTCCGCAGTCACAAAATCGAGGGTGCTATCGAGGGCTCGACCCAGCTTATCCATGATTTCATCGACATGAACTTCTTGAATGATCAGCGGCGGACACAATGCCATCCGATTACCGCCCAAGGGTCGAATAATGAGCCCATTATCCTCAGCCGCCTTGGCACAAAACTGCGCAACCTTCATACCCTCAAAGGGCTGTTTGGTGTTTTTATTGGCGACCAGTTCCAGTGCCCCCAACAACCCCATGGCAGAGACTTCTCCAACCAGAGGGTGATTCGCAAACTCTGATAACCGCTTCGCCATGTAGACACCCAGTGTGGCAGCGTGCTCAAAAAGATTATCACGCACATAGATATCCAGCACCTTGCTCGCTACGGCACAGCCCAGCGGGTGGCCGCTGTAAGTATAACCGTGGCCAAAAACCCCCATGTCCGTCGCGGGCCCAGCAATGGCGTCGGCAATATCTCCAGCGACAATGGCAGCCGATAAAGGCACATAAGCTGAGGTCAGCGCCTTGGCACACGCCATCATCCGAGGCTTCATATTGAGCTTTTCAGCACCAAAGGCAGCGCCGAGGCGCCCGAACCCACAGATCACTTCGTCGTCCCAAAGCATGATGCCGTATTTATCCAATACGGTCTGGACTGCCTCAAAATAACCCTCGGGAGGAATGATGACACCACCCGCACCGTTAACAGGCTCTGCAATCATAGCTGCAATAGTATCGGGACCTTCAGCCAGAATAAGGGCTTCGAGTTCCCGTGCACGTCTGGCCACAAAATCAGCCTCGGTCTCTCCGGGCTCAGCACAGCGGTAATAGTGCGGGGCACCGGTTCTTAAGACACCCAACGCGTCAAAGGGTAATTGAAAGTGCGCATGATTAGCCGGCAAACCCGTCAGCGCTGCTGAGGCGACAGATACCCCATGATAGCCCTTGTCTCGGGCAATGATCTTTACCCGCTCGGGTTGACCACTTGCAACGGCATAATAGCGAATCAGCTTAACCAGAGTGTCGTTGGCATCAGAGCCAGAGGCGCCTAAAAACACGCGGGCATCCTCAACAGGAGACATCGCCGCAAGCTTATCTGCAAGCTCAATCGCTGACGGATGGGTTTTACCACTGAACATATGGCTGAAACTTAATTGCTCCATTTGGCGGGTCGCCGTTTCAATGATTTCCTGATTGCCGTAGCCCAACGAAGTGCACCACAGACCCGCCATGCCCTCGAGGTACTGCTTGCCCGCCTCGTCATAAATGTAGGGCCCTTCACCTCGCGATACCACCATCACTTCAGTAGCCGCAGGGTTGGTCGTTGGATAGATCATAGCTGTCATGGTGTGCCCCACTCGCGTCAAAACTCTTCGCTAAAGCTACTCCGTCATTAGGTATTAGCCAACCCCCTAAAAGGGGTGTTTTCGGTGAGCTCAGCCCCACTTTTTAAATCAAGGCATTGGCGACAATAAACCCTCGAAAATGACCTGACTCTGACGTATCTTGTTGGAGCATTGGGCAGCTTCTCTTTATTGCCAATACGCTGTGCCACCGCAGCTTGTATCGGGCCTACGTGTACTTGCTATCGGCAGCGAATAATGACCTCCACAACAATAACTTCTAAGGACGGAACATCATGGAAAAGCTAGCAGTCACTTTAGGAAGGTGCCTTCTTGGACTCTATTTTTTAATGCCTGGAATATCAAAAGTCACCAGCTACCAAGCCATGCTCGACTACATGAACCTGCACAACATACCGATGGCAGATGTGCTGCTCCCCATCACAACAGCCCTGCAAATTTTAGGGGGCCTGTGCTTAATCGCAGGCTTCCGAATTAAAGAAATTGCTCTGATGTTTGCTGGCATGACCCTTTTAATCAATCTGGGCATGCACGACTTTTGGAATATCTACCCAGAGACGGACCAAGGCCATGAAGTGCAAAATTTCGTTAAAAATCTTGGCATCTTTGCGGGGCTATTGGTAATGAGCGCAGCTCAGCACTTGCCTCAATGGCGCGTGGCTAAGGCGTAACCCCAAAAATCTGCAGATCTGGCACGTCAATCGAGCACCACAGCCTCGTTGAGTTCTAGATCTGCACTTTCCCAAGCCGTTTGCCATTGACTGGCGCGAGCATCTGCGGCGCCCTTTTGGCTTTGAGCACGCAGTGCCTGCGTCAGCCCAAATAAAGCCCAACCGTTGTTTTGGTTCCACTCCAGGTCACGCTCAAATACCGCCTGGGCCTCCTCAAAAAGCTCCGCTCGCAGCAAGGCCACGCCCAGATACAAGCGCATAGACTGAGGCCAATCCGGAGGCTCGGTGTAGTTATTAGTGTCCTCAACGGCAACCCCGGCTCTGAAAGACGAGACCGCCTCATCGAGGTCGCCCATGGCAAGTTGTATTTCTCCCCTCAGGCCATGAGACGCCAAAGTTACTATTTCAGTGGTTGCCGTCGCACCGGCGCGATTGCCCCCAACGTCAGGCGCAGACGCGAGGGTCTCAAGTTTTTTAAGCTCTGCCTTTGCGAGCTCTAGCTCACCCGTAGCAACCAAGGCACTGCCTTTTACATAAGACCAAATCCCAGATAAGTATGGCGTTGTTTTTTCGGGCGGACCCATCGCCAGAAGTTCATCCCAACGCCCAAAAATCTTCAGCACCAACCAGGGTGCTGCGCGACGCTTTTGAGCGCGCCCCATAGTCGCGGCCTCAGGAGATAACCGATTGGCCATCTCCCAGGCTGAGGTAGCTGCGGTAGCGTAATTACCCTGCATAGTCGCCGCGAAGCGAATAAAATCCAGCGCGTGGCCAGCATGTACGCGATGAGATAAATTATAAGTTCCCTGATTCGGCAATGGGCGATTACCCCAGATCGCCGCAAACTCTTTATCGACCGCCAGCGATCGGCGATTGTTAGCAATAGCCCGATCATAATCGCCAACGCGAATAAAAATGTGCGCCGGCATGTGCACAACATGCCCTCCTATAGGCACCGTTGCTTCCAGAGCATTCGCCGAAACCATGGCGCGCTCAGGACGACGTGATGCTTCAATCAAATGAATGTGTAAATGCAGAACACCAGGGTGCGTCTGGTCGACCTCAATAATCTTCTCCAGAGACCTTGCCACCTGTAAGGTCTCGTCCTTGGGCTCCCCAGAACTATCCCAATAATCCCATCGGCGAATCGACATATAGCTGGCCGCATAGAGTGCGGCAACATCTGGATCCTCAGGATACTGCCGGTTAAGCGTTCGCATCGCCGCGAGGTAGGCCCGATCTCTAGCCTCAGGCTCGGGAATGGCCGCGTCATCATAGAATATTTGAAGGGCACCTATGAGCGCCTTCTCGACCTCACTGGCACGCGCGATGTAGGTTACCGCTTTAGCAATTGCCGCTTTACCCATGCCATTGGGGTCGTCAGGCATTCCTGCATAACGCGAATTGGGGTTGGGACCCGCAGCATGGGCGAGGCCCCAATAGGGCATAGGATGCGTCGGATCGAGGCGCGATGCCTCCTGGTAAGAGGCAATGGATTCTGGAAAGTAAAACGCCCAAGCCAGGCGCAATCCTTGGTCGAAATAAGGCTGGGCTTGCGCTGATAAATTTACCGAGGGCCGAGAATAAACCCCGGATCCGGGTACTAATATCGCACGGTGCTTTGCGGCTTGGGGGGATGCATGTTCATCAAGCGCAGCGCTATAAAACGTGCTGAAGCACAAACAAAAACCAAACATTGTTAAAGAAAATCGTCTGACCAGCAAAACTTGTTCCTCAATGGATAGCAGCAGAAGCTATGAATCTTATACTCCCTCAGCGGTTTTGCCAGTTAGGCTACTGACTCAGTCGAAGCAAACTAATTTTCTCTACACACCGGTGACACCGTTAAGACACTCTTGTCACGACTAAAACTCGCTTTCGGCGCAAATTACAGGATACTTCCTTACGCCTGCCACCTGTCGCAACAAAGCACCCACTCCTGAGTAAACTCAGTGTTACGATCAAAAGCTTCTGGTAGGGGAACTCTGATTTGAGGCTAAAAATTTACTGGGAGAGCCAATATGTCCAACCTATGGTCCACACAACCGCCACAATCAATGGCCGCTGGCATTGTCAAATTTCTTTCTAAATATCATTGCGCCTTGGATTTTTCTTTACCGCAGCGCTGACAGCGGAACCGAGTGATCAACTCTCCCCGACGGACGGCAAAAGGGTCCGTTTTTACAATTTGCCATTTGTGGTGTCCGTTTCGACAGAGGGTCTGATCCGGCTTACTGATTTTACCTCTGAACTGAAGTACGTCAGCCATGTTCTCAACCTGATAACTGGGCGCGAGCAACTGCATTTTTCCAAGCCTGCCACCGCTGCGCGCGTTTCTTAGGCGATAGTGCCACCTTGAATTCACGGTCCACACCCCAAACCTTTGCGATATCTGCTGTAGAGCTCCACAGGCCAACACCCAGTCCCGCAAGAAAGCAGGCACCTGCTGCCGTTGTTTCAATAACCTTAGGTCTAATGATCTTGCAACCCAGATAATTGGCTTGAAGCTGCATCAACAGGTTATTGGCCGCAGCTCCGCCATCAACACGAAGAGCTCTCATACGCTTAGCGGCTTCCGATTCCATAAGATTAAGTATGTCAGCATTTTGTAGCGCCATGGCATCCAATGTTGCTCTGGCAATATGACCACGACCACTACCTCTGGTCAGGCCGCAAATCGTACCCCGAGCCTCTGGATCCCAATAGGGAGCGCCCAAGCCCGCAAGGGCTGGCACAAACTCCACCCCACCACTGTCTTCCACAGTTTCAGCCAGTGCCTCTATCTCAGGAGCTGTCCTAATAATTCCCAATTCATCACGTAGCCACTGCACAGCAGCGCCACATACGAAGGCACCGCCTTCTAATGCGTAACTAACAGGTCCACCACGCCCTAACTGCCAACCAATAGTGGTTAATAGCCCTCCCTCAGACCTTAAGCGATCAGCCCCTGTATTCATCAATATGAATGAACCGGTCCCAAACGTACATTTTGCATCCCCCGGTTTGAAGCATGCCTGACCAAACAAAGCGGCTTGTTGGTCACCGGCCATACCGGCGATAGGAATGCCATCGGGGAGATCTCGCAGGCCCTTGGTGTGCCCTAACACGGCACTTGAGGGCACCACCTCGGGCAAGGTGTGCCGCGGCACACCAAACAGCTGGAGTAAGTCATCATCCCAGGCTTGGGTTTCCAGATTTAGTAGCGAGGTCCTCGACGCATTAGAAACGTCCGTAGCGTGAATAGCGCCACCACTGAGTCGCCACAACAAAAACGCATCAACCGTTCCCAAAGCCACCTTACCTTGGCTCAAACGACGGGCAATACCTGAGGTGTTATCTAATAACCAACGAAATTTACTCGCCGAAAAATAGGGATCAAGAACGAGACCCGTTTTATTACGCACGGCAGGCTCGTGACCGGCTTTTTTTAAGTCCTCACAAAAATCTGTGGTTCGGCGGCATTGCCAAACGACCGCATTATTCAGAGGGTTGCCTGTATCACGGTCCCATACCAGAGCCGTCTCGCGTTGGTTGGTGATGCCAATCCCGGCGATCTGTGCAGGCTTCGCCAGACCTTTGCGCAAGACTGAACGAATCCCTTTCAAAACCGAAGACCAAATAGCCTCAGGTTCGTGCTCAACCCATCCCGGCTTGGCATAAAGTTGAGGAAACTCATGGTTTACGCTGCCCAACAGCCGACCGTCAGCAGACATAACCGCAACGGTGGTGCCTGTTGTACCCTGATCAACCGCCAGAATAACCTCTGTCATTACCAACCTCTCCTACCGAGCACTCGCCTGTTACTCGTACCACATGACATAACTGAGCGACAAAAAAAGAGCGCCCTAAAGCGCTCTATATCGACAAAAGTCTTAAAGTTAAGCCGCGCTGTAACCTTCAATGGCTTTGATTTCCAGATAATCCGTGAAGCCATGAGAACCCCACTCGCGTCCATTACCCGACTGCTTAAAGCCACCAAAGGGCACGTCCATACCGCCCGAGGCGCCATTCAGATGGATATTACCCGCGCGGATTTTAGCCGCAACACGCCTCGCATGGTCGATATCTTCACCCTGCACGTAGCCGGCAAGACCATAAGGCGTGTCGTTAGCAATCTTGATAGCCTCTTCCTCGGTATCGTAAGGAATCATCGTTAGAACGGGGCCGAAAATTTCTTCTCGGGCGATCGCCATATCGTTGTTCACCTCTGAAAACACAGTTGGGCGAACGTAATAGCCCCTCTCAATACCTTCAGGCAAACCGGCGCCGCCACAAACAACTTTCGCACCCTCTTCAATGCCCTTGTTGATAAGACCTTGAATTTTATCCCACTGCACCTTCGAAACCACGGGTCCCATAGTCGTTTTTTCATCGGCGGTGTCACCAATCGTCACCATAGTCTCGGTAACCTTCGCGGCAATCGCTTCAGCATCAGCAAGCTTGTCTCGGGGTACCAGCATGCGCGATGGCGCGTTACAAGATTGACCGGTGTTGTTGTACATATGCAAAACACCTCGAGTCACCGCAGCCTCTAGATCGGCATCCTCAAGAATGATATTGGGAGACTTGCCGCCCAACTCCTGAGTAACCCGCTTGACCGTGGGAGCAGCATTTTGAGCCACCAGCGATCCAGCCCGTGTCGAACCGGTGAAGGACATCATGTCAACATCGGGATGTACGGATAGTGCGGTCCCTACCGTGGGGCCATCACCGTTGACCAAGTTGAACACACCCGCTGGCACACCCGCTTCATGAAGGATCTCGGCATAAATATAGGACGAGAGCGGTGCTATTTCACTGGGTTTGAGAATCATGGTGCAGCCTACTGCGATGGCCGGAGCCACCTTGCAGCTCACCTGATTAAGGGGCCAGTTCCACGGCGTAATCAAACCGCACACTCCGATAGGCTCCTTAACCACACGGTGCTCACCCAAATCTTCAGTGAATGCGTAGGTTTTTAGCACCTTCGCCGCCTCTGCAATATGGCCTAGTCCCGCAAAAGCCTGAGCCGTCGAGGCAAGCTTAATTGGGGCCCCCATTTCTAACCGTATCGCTTCGGCGATATCGCCTAAACGACGCTGGTAGATCTCGCAAATGCGCTCTAATAACGCGACACGCTCTTCAATTGAGGTCTGACTGAAACTCTCAAATGCAGCTTTTGCCGCTGCTACGGCTTTGTCCACATCGGTCTCATTCCCCAGTGAAATCGTTGCGCAAACCTCTTCGGTGGCCGGGTCAAAAACCTCGAAATCATTGGGGGCAGATGGCGCTACCCACTCGCCATTAATGTAAAACTGCTTGTACTCTCTCATGAGGTCACCTCGGTTAAATAACTTAATCATAATAAAAATATACACTCGCAAAGCAAGAACATAGCGAAACCCAGCACATTACGCATCTAAAATTCGCTTCGGATGCATTCCATCCACGTATCCCATAAATGGCGCATGAATCGAATAACCCAATAACGCCTGCACTCGTACAGGAAAACGGGCAACTTGCTCAGGTTCCATCGTAAGAAGCATCGTTTCTAAGGGACGTAACCACCCCGCACAATACTGCGGGGTAATAATTAGCCTTGACTCATCTGAGCGGTTCGCGCCGCCACGATGCCACAAATCGCCCCTGGCCACCATAAGGGAACCCGCTGTCAGCGTGACCTTCTTTGCCGCACTATGAAATCCATAATCCTTGTGATCTTGGGGGCTCTCGTGGGCCTCAAAATCCAAATCCCTCAAGGCGCCGGGCAGGTCATGTTCGGCCCAAAGGTGAGACCCGGGAAGCACCTCAGTCGCGCCGTTTTCAACGGTTGTGTCCGACAGGGCCCAGAAAGCCGAAATTCCCAGAACATCATGGGGTGGCTTAAGGGGAACATGACCATCGTCAGTATGCCAAGGCTGAGCACTCTCTCCCGGAAGAAGGTCAATAGCCAGACAGGCAGACAACAGACAGCTCTCTCCTAGAAAATGTTCGGCAATACCCAATGCCAAGGGGTGCGCAATCAGGTCGGCAAATATAGGATCTTTGGCGAGCATCGCGTAAACACGGTGACTGCGTGTGCCCTCAAAAACATTACGCCCGCGAGGGCCAGTGTTCAGCCAGGGCTGAAGCGCAGCCCGATAACCGGCGAGCTGTTCCGTGGGAAGCACATCGGCGACAACGGTGTAGCCCACTTCCTGAATAGACGCGCAATGCGCGGCGAACGCGTTCTGATCCATCTCACCGTGCACAGCCAATCCCGACCATTACAGCCCTATGCCATGTGCCTGACAGCCGGAGGGACCCGATGGCCCCATCAAAGCAAACGCGAGGGAAGCGACTAAAACCCACCTTTATCCTTGCTAGCCAAGAGGTGCTTAAGCCTGTCATTGAAGGTCACAAATACCCTCTGAAAGGCAGTTTGAGGCATTTTCAGTGATATGCCAGAGTAACCTACCGCCCTTAACAGCCGCAGCACCGTATTGAATGAAGGCATCCGAACCGTCAGAAAGATTAACCGTCATGCTATAGAGCCTAACCTGTGTTGTATATGGGGTATTCTGGGTGTAGATCCGAACGTCTACACCGGGTAAACCGTTGATGGCACTGGCAATCCCTCCATGTGATTTATCGCACTTTCGAAGATCGCCCTCTAGGTCCCAGCAGAGTTCAAAAGCCAGTTTTAGCGCATCCCAATCTTCAATCACTTGAGCGAACTCTGAGCGCTTGACGTAATTTTGATAGGCAGGGAGTGCCACGACAGCCAGAATTCCAATGATGGCAATCACCACCATCAGCTCGATCAACGAAAAGCCACCCGCTGAGTGCAGCCCTTTAGTGTGCCGTTTTTGCATGACAAGTTCTCCAAGAAGCCCTACAAGCCTGAACTGTGCTCAGATTCACGCGCCCAAGGCTGCAAAATAAATTGACGATTTAATTATGGTCTGAACAGAGAAAAAAGGACACCTCCTTTCAGCGGCTGCTCGTTTTGGGCATAATTCCGCTCCAATGATAAAAAGGTCATACCAATATGAATCAAGCCGTCAATCTTGACGAGATGCAGCTGTTTCGTGACATGGCAAGACGTGCCTTTGAAAAAGAGATCTCACCACATTACGAACAGTGGGAAGAGAACCATATGGTGCCTCGTGAACTCTGGAATACCCTAGGCACAGCGGGACTATTATGCCCGGATGTTGCCGAGGAATACGGCGGCGCCGGCACAACTCCCCACGTCACACTTGCCATGATAGAAGAGCTGTCTTACATGTGCTTTGGAGGGTTTGCCTCGGCTTACGGGATCCACTCTAATATCATCGCGCCCTACTTAAGCCGGCATGGCACACCAGAACAAAAAGCGCACTGGCTGCCCAAAATGGTGACTGGCGAGTGTGTTGGAGCTCTCGCCATGACCGAACCAGGCGCGGGCTCAGACGTACAAAGCATTCGCACCAACGCGGTTCGCGATGGCGATGAGTGGGTATTAAACGGATCAAAAATATTTATCACTAATGGCATTCACGCTGACCTAGTTATCGTTGCCGCCATCACTGACCCGGGTAAAGGTGCCAAGGGCACTTCGCTATTCCTCGTCGACGCCCACGCACCGGGCTTCGAAAAATCCAAAAAGATCGAAAAAATCGGTCAGCATACGTCCGATACGGCACTACTATTTTTTACCGACGTGCGCCTACCTGCCAATGCCCTACTTGGGGAGGCTAACAAGGGATTTGCGATTCTCATGGATGAACTGCCCAGAGAACGATTGGGCATTGCGGCTCAGGCTGTGGCTGCCTCTGAGGGTGCTCTCGACGTTACCGTTGAGTACGTTAAAGAACGTGAAGCCTTTGGACAAAAAGTAGGTAGCTTTCAAAACACCCGGTTCAAGCTGGCTGATGTAAAAACAGATATCGCCATTAATCGCGCGTTTTATGAGAAGTGCACTGAAAAATATGCCAACGATGATCTCAGCAGCGAAGAAGCCGCAATGCTAAAGCTCGCCAGTTGTGAAATGCAGTGCCGAGTTGCTGACCAGTGTTTGCAGTGCTTTGGTGGTTACGGCTACACCACGGAATACCCCATCTCCCGTTTTTATGTGGACGCTCGCATTCAGCCGATCTATGGCGGTACCTCTGAGATTATGCGAGAACTTGTCGCACGCTCTATTCTAGGTCGGTAATAAAAATGAATCGTCAAAAAGGTCGATTAAACCGCCTGCTGGGCGGTTTTTTTGTATTTTTCGTATCCATCACTTCAAACCCTTTAGTAGCCAGCGACAAAGCGGTTGCAGCAGTCATTGCACAACACTGGTCCTGGAGCCTCGAGAACTATCCAGAAATGCGACTGGGCTATGGCGATCGCTCGGGGAATGCTCAGTGGACCGACATGAGTTTAGCAGCACAGACCCAGCGGCAAGAGGCCCTGAATGCTTTTTCACAGCAACTGACCTTTATTGAACCGGCCAGCCTATCTAGTCAAGCTCGCCTTAACCGCAGCATGTTACTGCGAGAGATTAACGATGAAAGGACTGCCTACCAGCAAGGCTTGCACTTAATGCCCATCAACATGCGATCGGGTCCACAGCACGCCCATGGCATGGCAGAACGTCTACCTTTTAATGACGAGCAAGACTACCAGGACTGGCTCACTCGACTGCGCGCACTGCCAGAGCGTCTCCAGCAGTACCGGGGTATTCTGACAGAGGGGATGGCCAAAAATAGAGTTCAAGCCGCCATTATTATGCAGCGGGTTCCAGAACAGATTGCAAGGGTCATTACCAGCACTCCTGAGAGTAGTCCTTTTTACAAGGCATTTATTGAAATGCCGGCGAGCATAGACCCCGCAACAGCCAGCGCCTTGCAAGCTGAGGCCAGAGCCGTCATCACCGAGGTGTTGAACCCCGCTTATCGTGAATTTGGCGAATTTATGCGCGACGACTATCTCCCCGCGAGTCGACCTGAGCCTGGCATCGGTAGCCTTGAGGGCGGCAAAGCGGCTTATCGCTTTCTGGTACAGCACTTCACCACGACGGATCTCTCCCCCGAGATCATCCATCAGATCGGTCTTGATGAGGTCGCGCGAATTCGTGTGGAAATGGAGGAAGTCATTGCCGAAGTCGGGTTTGAAGGCAATCTCGCGGCCTTCAACAACTTTCTTCGCACTGATCCACAGTTTTACTACGACACACCAGAGGAACTTCTTGAAGGTTATCAAGCGGTGGCCAAGCGCCTAGACCCAGAGCTGGTGAAACTTTTCGGCAAATTGCCGCGAACACCCTATGGTGTGCGGCCCATTCCCGATGAAATCGCCCCCGACACTACCACCGCCTACTACATGCCTCCAACGCCCGATGGTAAGCGCCCGGGTTGGTATTACGTAAACCTCTATCAACCGGAAGTTCGCCCCAAGTTTGAGATGGAAGTTCTTAGCGTCCATGAGAGTGTACCGGGGCATCACCTGCAAATAGCTCTGGCTGGGGAACTCACAGACCTACCCGAGTTTAGACAGCGCAGTGGCGTTACCGCCTTCGTTGAGGGCTGGGGCTTGTATTCTGAACGTCTGGGTTACGACATGGGTCTATACCAAAACCCCTACTCTCGATACGGTCAATTGGTTTATGACATGTGGCGCGCCGTTCGTTTAGTGGTGGATACGGGACTACATTATTTTGGTTGGAGCCGACAACGTGCCATTGATTTTTTTCTAGATAATGCCGCCAAGACCGAGGCCGATATCGTCAACGAAATTGATCGTTACATTGGCTGGCCAGGGCAGGCTTTAGCCTACAAAATTGGTCAACTAAAAATGCTAGAGCTGCGGCAAGAGGCTGAAGTCGCTCTGGGTGATGCCTTCGACATTCGGGCTTTTCACGACCACTTACTCGGCGCCGGCGCAATTCCTCTTGACGCCCTTGAGTCGCGCATGGATACGTGGCTGAGCGTCCAACTCACAGCGCAAAAAAGCCCTTGAGCCTTTGACTCACCACCCTTCTCTGAGGGTTGTCGCTCACTAGCATCGGTAGCACTTTTTTTAAAAGCCAACCTACATAGCAAGAAGACACTCATCGCATTTATTTGAGGTCTAGGGAGCCCACAATGTCGGCAACGGCATAGGTAATAGACTGCCCGGTTATCCTAACCCTATCGCCAGCTAACACGCAGTGCAACTCGCCACCCCGGTCAGAAACTTGGGCCGCATTAAGCGCGTTGCAGCCCAGCTTTGCTGCCCAATAGGGCGTTAGAACACAGTGAGCTGAACCCGTCACAGGGTCTTCGTTAACCCGCAAATTAGGCGCAAAAAACCGGGACACAAAATCATGCCGGTCACCCCGAGCAGTGACGATTACCGCATGATCTACCGCCGCAGCAATACCGGGAAAATCTGGATCGATACTCCTCAACACTGCTTCACTTTCAACCTCATAGAGCGCCTTCCAAGGATGAATCTTGGGAATAGCCGCAGCGATAATTGGCACCTGCAATGCGGATGCAAGCGCAGGCTCAACGTCATGGGGCTGGGGCGTCAGCGAAGGGAAATCGAGTTCTACAGCGTCATCAGCATATTGTGCCCTGAGCTCACCACTAAAGCGGGTTGAGAAAGTGACTCTATCCCCTTGAAATCCCAAGTGGGCTCTCAGCACATGCGCCGAGGCCAATGTTGCATGACCGCAAAGTTGTACCTCGGCCCCGGGTGTAAACCAACGGAGGTCGTACTCGCCCGGCCCTGTGCAGACAAAAAAGGCGGTTTCCGAGAGATTGTGTTGGGCCGCAATGGCCAGCAGCGTCTCATCAGAGAGCCAGTGATCCAAGGGCATGACAGCCGCGGGGTTGCCGCCAAAGGTGGTTTGGGTAAAAGCATTAACAATATAAAGGGGTGAGGCCATCAGAACCAGGCTGCTTCCATGGCATAAGTCGTATCGTCCATGTCACTGAGCAACTCTGCCCAAACCTGGGTTTGTGGCAGCTCCCAACGCGCAAAATACAACATGCTTTGCAGCTTCCCTTTATAAAACGCAGTGTCATCTGAGTGCGCTGCATGTGTTAGAGCATCTGACGCAACGAGCCCTTGGCGCAGCCACATCCAACCAATCACCACATGCCCAAAGAACTCAAGATATTTGGCGGAGTTTGCCATCACCAGATCGATATCATGTTGCATCATGCCACCTAGGAGCACCTCCGTAGTGCTCTTCAGGTGGCTCAAAGCGGTCTGTAGAGCGGTTACCATCGGCGCACAATCAGCTACCCCCTCGGCGGCTTGTAGGGTGGTTTCAATAGCTTTCAAGCATGCCTGATACCCAGCCAATCCGTTTTGCGGTACTTTCCTGCCCAGCAAATCAATCGATTGAATGCCTGTAGTTCCCTCATGGATTGGATTTAGACGATTGTCTCGGTACATTAATTCAACAGGATGCTCATTGGTGTAGCCAGCGCCACCCAGGACTTGAATGGCGAGATCGTTGGCCTTAGGACCGTATTCTGAAGGCCAGGTCTTAACAATAGGCGTCAGAAAATCGAGCAACTCAAAGGCCGATTCACGCCCACTTTGATCCGGATGCGTCTTCCAGTCATCAACCAGTTGCGAGGCGAATAAGCACAAGCTCCATGCTCCCTCGGCATACGCTTTTTGAGCGAGCAACATTCGCCGCACGTCAGCGTGTTCTATCAACATAACCGGATCTGCCAGCGGGTCCTTGGAGGAGGGTTTGCGCCCTTGTGGGCGCTCTTTTGCATAGTCCAGACTGTACTGGTAGCCCGCCATTGCAAGAGTTGCACCACTGGTTCCTACCATCACCCGGGCTTCGTTCATCATGTGAAACATATAGCGCAGGCCTTGATGCGGCTCGCCGACCAGATACGCCACAGCGCCCTCTCCCTCGCCAAAATTGAGTGCCGTGGAGGTCTGACCCCGGCCACCCATTTTGTGGAACAAACCAGCCAGTTGTACGTCGTTGCGGGCACCCACAGAACCGTCTTCATTGAGGAGGAACTTGGGACAAATAAACATCGAGATGCCTTTTACCCCTGGAGGCGCCCCCTCAATACGAGCCAAAACAGCATGCACAATATTACTGGAAAGCTCATGGTCACCGCCCGAAATCCAAATTTTGTTACCAAAAATTCGGTAGGTGCCATCGTCCTGGGCCACCGCCTTGGTGCGCATATCGGCCAGGCTTGAGCCTGCCTGAGGTTCTGACAACGCCATGGTGCCCGCAAACTCGCCGGTGCGAAGTCTGGGCACCCAGGTATCAACCTGTTCTTGGGAGGCATGGGTCTCGAGGAGGTTAGCATTTGCGGCGGTGAGCGCGTGAAAACCGTTGGTTGTGCTCGCTGCGGCCGTAACGTAGCCCATGGCGCAGGAGGCCACCACGAGCGGCAACTGCATGCCGCCCATCTCATAACTTTGATCTGGACAGATAAGCCCAGCCTCCGCCACCGCATCGTAGGCTGCCTTAATCTCGGGAATCATGACTACCTTTTCTCCGTCCCAGTCAGGCTGGTTTAAATCAACGGTTTTGCGAATCGGCAGAAAGTAGTCTTCAGCAATTTTTTCCGCAATATCCAAAGCAGCGTTAAAAGACTCGCGGTTGTGATCTTGGTAACGCTCGCGTTCTTGGAGCGCCTCCACATCGAACATTTCGTAGAGATAGAATTCAAGATCACGTCGAGACAGTAAAGGTGCTGGCATGAGAGATTCCTAATAGCCTGGCTAAGCTTGTTAGTGTGTTGTTTTGGGTAACGGCAAATGACCTGCAGACATCATGTGAAGACTGCCTAACCACAGATCTTCTCTGCAAGGTGTGGCGCTCGTGATGTAATTATACCCAAGTGCGGGATCCTGAAGGTTAGCGACCACCGAGCCGTCGAGACCAACCCCCAGTACGAAGCTGACAGGAGTAGCAGCCGCCTCCTGTAACATTGTAGGTAGCACCGAAACCCATTGTCGTAGCCACGGCAAATCGGCTACCGCATCGACCCCGGCCCGCAGTGAGGGCATTGCTATCCAGAAAGTATTCTTACCGTCAAAATTAATATTATCCGGCGTACCCGGAAGATGCTCGACAAAAATATCCGAGGTGCCCGTATTCGGCCCCTTCAACCAAAAGCGCTGAACGCGACCCAGCCCGGTTTCATTAACCAATACGTAGGCATCGTCGGGACCCAGAGCAACACCGTTAGCAAAAAACAATCCGTCAAGTAATAGTTGTACTGACTGGGTCTGAGGCGAGTAAGCAAATAGTCGCCCGGTCATCGACCCCTCATAAAAATCGAGTAAGTTATTGTGATACTCAAACCGCATGGAGGCATCAGAAAAATAGATCGTGCCATTCGCCGCAATATCGAGATCATCAACAAATTGAAGCCGTTGTCCTCGGTACTGATCGACTAGAGTTTCAACCCGACCACTCTCATGAATTTTGAGTAATCCTTGATAGGCATCAGCAACAATAAGAGCGCCTTCATGGTCAAAGACCATGCCTAGAGGCCGACCGTTGGTTTCTGCGAACAGGCCAAGCTCTCCGTCACGATCAAAACGGACAACACGGCCATCCTCAAGCCCGCTATACAGCCAACCATCGGTGCCACAGGCGACATCCTCAGGCCCGAGCTCGGGCATAGGAATAGTGTCGACCATGGCCAGTCGTTTGTTTACCGCGAAGGCGCCTGTGAGTCCCGGGTTGGGCGGCGCGTTCCAAACAACAGGAGCAATGGGAGCGGCCAAGATCGACCAGGCGGCCCAAACGGCTATAACAAGCGCCAACACGCCCATAAGCTGTCTTAATCTTTTGGCTACCATCGTTTTCTCCAGTAACAACCCACTACGAATGCTAGGAATTCACCCTATAACGAGCGCCCTAAAGTGCGCACCGGCAAAGCATCACATGCCGTTAGGGTAACCGTCCAAGTCAACAACACCGGCAGCTCGCACGCTACCCAGCGCCTCGCTGTAAGCGAGTAGTAATCTCAAACTGTAATCTGCTCGGTCAACAAAGTAGGTATGGGCCTCTGGGTCGTTCTCCGTAGAGTTGGCATTAAACACCTTGCCAACGTTGCGCACGACCAATTGCTCCGGGATGTAACACAGACGATTATTTTTGTAACTGCTAGTGCGCAGCTCCGATACGACATAGGCGCCCCCATCACCGCCAGAGACCGCCGCTATCAATGCCGGTTTGTGCGCAAGCCCCGACTGTACGTTACACAGTAGAAAGAAGTTCTTCAGAGCCGAGGTGGCCATACCGTGCCACTCAGGGCTGACAATTAAAAACCCATCGGAGCTTTGTAGCTGCTCTACCAAACCGGGGAGAAATGCCCATTGTCCCTCGCCACTGCCCAAATTTTCATCCCATAACGGCAGAGGATCATGCGCTAGGTCATGCAGCCAGGTCTCAGCACCCATTGATTGAAGCTGCTGTTCTAAATAGAGCCCAACCTTTCGACTTTGTGAATCACGACGATGACTGCCAACAACAATACCAATTTTCAACTTATAAGCTCCTGCTCTGAGTAAAACTCCATTACGCTAACTCTTGCAATGAATCCGCCAGCGCAGCAATCAGCGACTCCATTTCGGTACGCTCCATGACAAACATGGGGGCCAGTTGAATCGTGTCGCCGCCATAACGCACAAGGAAGCCTTTCTCCCACATTTTCATCGCAACCTCAAAAGGCCTGCGCAATGGCTCACCCGGATAAGCGTCCAGGGTAATAGCTCCCGCAAAGCCATAATTCCTAACATCTGAGACGTAGGGTTGGTCAGTCAAAGCGTCATGTAGGAGCGCTTCAAAAAATGGCGCCTCTTGTGCAACTCGCTGAGGTAAGGCTTCGCGAGTTAAAATATCGAGGGCTGCAAGCCCCGCCGCACACGCAACCGGATGCGCTGAATAGGTATAACCGTGCGCAAATTCCAAAGCATAATCTGGTCCACCGTGGGCCATAAAGGTATCGTAAATACCCGATCGAGCAATGACAGCACCCATAGGAATAGCACCATTGGTGATCTGTTTTGCAACGTTGAGAATATCGGGTACCACGCCAAAGGCGTCGGCTCCCGTCAGCGCGCCACAACGGCCAAAGCCGGTGATTACTTCGTCAAAAATCAGTAAAATATCATTGGCGTCGCAAATATCCCGAAGCTTCTTTAAGTAGCCCACAGGCGGAGGGATGACTCCGGCCGACCCTGCCATTGGCTCCACAATCACGGCCGCAATTGTCGAGGCATCGTGTAAGGAAATCATTTCGATGAGTTCCTCAGCAAGCTCAGCACCCTCTTCCGGCATACCTCTGCAAAAACGATTTTGCGGCAGCATGGTGTGGCGTAAGTGATCTGCCTCAACCCCCTGACCGAAAAATTTTCGGTTAGCGGCAATACCACCTACCGAGATCCCACCAAAATTTACCCCGTGATAACCTTTCATGCGGCCAATAAAACGCGTCTTAGTCGGCTGTCCCATCAGGCGCCAATAGGCGCGAGCCATCTTTAAAGACGTATCAGCAGATTCAGAACCCGAGTTTGTAAAAAATACATAGTCGAGGTCCTCTGGCATTAGAGCTTTGACGCGATTGGCTAGCTCAAAAGCCGGCGGGTGTCCAAACTGGAACGGCGGCGCAAAATCCAGCGTGTTGATCTGTTCAGCGACAGCCGCCGTTATTTCCGCTCGGCCATGTCCAAGACCAGAGGTCCACAGCCCCGAGTGACCATCTAGTACCTTTCGCCCCTTATCATCGGTGTACCAAACGCCCTCGGCAGCCACAATAATCCGCGGGTCATTTTTGAACTGCCGATTGCCTGTGTACGGCATCCAATGAGCTTCAAGCGCTTTCTTATCCATGATGCTTCTATCTCTTAATCAGTAATAACTTGCTCTTAATCAGTAATAACTTGGAGCTTGAGGTGCCAATGTAACCAACAAAAACAGCAAGCCCACGATTATTAGCGCAACCGCCAAAGCTAAACTGGTGTTTTTGGGCTTCGATGGACCAAAACGGCGTTCGGTTTTGCCCCACAACATGGCACCTATCAGTGATTCTTTGCGATACCACTGATGATAACCCACCGCGAGCAGGTGGATTAACATCAAAACTTGCAAAACCATCCAGTTAAATTCGTGCCATTGGGCAAAAAGGCCCGACCAGTCGCCACCCCAAAACGTGAGTGGCCCTTCAAACATGACATCATCAGAAACAAATAACCCAGATAACCCCTGCAATAACACCACCAACAACAAGACCACCGTTGCCCAGCCGCCCAGAGGGTTATGTCCCGCCCCTAAGAATTGACCACCTTTTAGGTAGGCGACAACAGCCGACGGACCCACGAGAAAAGTGGAAAATCGAGCCGTCTGACTGCCAATAAACCCCCAAAAAATTCGTGTGGCTACAGCTACAATGAGGCTGTAACCCACCCAGCTGTGCCACTGATAAAGACCCTTCTCACCGCTCCACCACATGAACGCGATCGCCAGTGGCAGATACCAGTGAATAGTTCGAACCGCCCGATCCCATAACGGCCAATGCATTGCGATAGCAACCCGAAGTTATGGCGACTGAAGAAGATCAATTAATCCAGTAACCGTCGCCTTAATACCAAGCTCGACAGAGGGCTCTGGCACAATTTTAAACAGCGGAGAATGGTGCGATGCAACAGGTGGGCCGCCAGCAGCAGCACGATCAAAGTCGGCCTGGTCGGTACCGCCGACCGCGAAATAAACCGAAGGAATATAGGGATCTACCGTAAAAAACGGGAAGTCCTCCGCACCCATTGCAAGCCGCTGCTCGTTATAAAAAATACCCTCTCCCAGTGTCTCGGTCCATACGTCTCTAACACGTTCAAGCATGGCGATATCATTGAGTGTTGGCGGCACACCTTCATTTTCATAAATAACGACCTCAGGGAGCATATCCCCTGATAACCCCATCATACGACCCGTATTTTCTGCGACACGCTTAATGCCCTCTAGCAAGAGCTCTCGGTCTGCTACAGATTCGCTGCGCACTGTGACTTGAAGTTTCGCTGCATCCGAAATGATATTGTGCTTGGTCCCCGAATGGAATGAGCCCACGGTTATGACACCCGGTCTTCGGGGCGGCAGGCTTCGACTGACAACACTTTGCAACGCCACCACAATTTGTGACCCAAGTAACACCGGATCAACGCCTGAATGAGGGCTAGCGCCATGGGCACCGACGCCCTTTATTAAAATATCTACCGTATCCGCGCCGCTGTAAGGAGCCGGATCAGCAATTAGCATACCCGTTGGTACTGAAGAGGTGACGTGGAGTGCCATCGCATAGTCAGGCTGGCCGAAGCGCTCCCAAATATTATCTTCACGCATCAATCGTGCCCCACCGACGCGTTCCTCAGCTGGCTGACCAATTAACATCAATGTGCCCTGCCACTGATCTCTGCGTTCCGCCATAATTCTTGCTGTACCCACCAAGCTAGTCACATGAACATCATGGCCGCAGGCATGCATGACGAAGACCTCATTGCCGTCCCAGTCAACTTGCTTTGCTTTTGATGCGTAGGGCAGACCTGATTTCTCCTCCACAGGGAGACCATCCATATCAGCTCTGAACATAACCAGAGGCCCCTCACCATTTTCGAGCAATGCAACAATGCCAGTCCCACCAATGCCGGTATGCACGTCGTAGCCAAAACTCTCTAACTCTGAAGCTAAGCGCTCAGAGGTTTTATGCTCCATGTGTGAAAGCTCGGGGTTTTGATGAAACCAGAGAAACAGCTCCCGCAACTCTTCATCGTAAAGGGCATCAATGCGTTCATCTAACTCATCTGCAGCACTGAGCGATACCGGCAGTAACCAAGCGATAACAATAGCGCTGACAAGGCATCGAATTGACATAAGAATCTCCTGTGACAAACGGGGCAGGTATACCCGCGAATGGTGTAGACTACGTTTTTTTTTAATCCAGCAACATACTGGTTCACCCGAGTCGGCGTAAGTTGTGAAGTTAGCCACATCCGCTAGGCCCCTGTCATTATGATAAACGCGACTTCGCCGGTTGCTGGCACCAAGGAACATCAACGTTGAATAGCGACAAAATACGCGAACGCTTTGGCCACTATGGTGTCGAGTTGCTTGAGCAGAACACGACAACACGTCTTGCGAGCCTTTACTCCCTGTCGGGTGATCAGCGTATCACGAGAACCCTGGCACTCACCCGTTTTGAGCTACCCACTCACAGTGCAGTTGCCGAGCAAGACGCGCAAATTCGCTCTGGAGACAGTATAGGAGCGACGCTCCGTCAGGCTGGCTGGACTGTTGTCAAAAATAACACCATTGACTGCCAAGTCACCGCTGGGCGGCGCTTTGCTTTATTGGGAGGGGCCACATTAAGCCCTGAGGACTCAGTACTGCTGAGAGTCTACACGCTAAGCGTGGTTAAGCAGGACTTGGCCCTTGATTACGCCATCATTGCCGAGGCCTACCACTGTGAGCACATAGCAACGCCAGGAGACCTACCTCCTGCGAAGTCAATCATTGCTTCGCTAACAAGCAGTCAGGCTTTGGCGCTTACCGACTTACTCGCGGCAATGCAGAAAAGCGGTTAACACCGACGGCCCACGGCAAATTTACCCTTGCCAAACCAATGCTAGCGACAGATCAAAACCAATCCCCCTTGCCACATCAATAGCCGCTGATCGATCGGCTTCACTTCGCGACGCAACCCAAAGGTTTGCACATCGGGTACCCGTTCGGCAGTAAGCCAGAACACGCTCCCCGCTATCAAACAGTGCTGTCATTTCGGCGAGATCCTGACCGGGAAAATTCATCGCGTTTATTGGGTATCGCGCAAAGCTCATACCAGCAGTCTGTGCAGCTTCGGCCATGTCACTCATTGTCGCTTGCCCAGGCACTTCGTGATCGGGTCTATTGCAGATGAGGTGTTTGAAACCCTGAGCCGCAAGATCAGTCATATGCTCTGGCTGAATTTGTCCGGCCACGAAAACCGTCTCGCTAAGCTGGATAATGGGTACTTCTGACATTAGCCGTTATCTCCACGATAAACTTGATCAAGCCCCTCACGGAACTGCTGACCCCAAGCGTTCAGAATACGCTTAGCATCCGCGCCATTAGTCACGCTATTGCTCCACTGTAAGCGCATGGCATTCAAGCCTCGCCGTCGGTCAACAATGCGAAAGAGCGTTTCTCCTGTTGAAGCATCAGCCACCTCAAGAAACAGCGTCATTTCTCCAGACTCGGTAGTATAAGAACGACTGATACCCGGGCTTTTAATATCCGGGGCCGCAACGTCAAGATTAATAATATTTGGCCTCAAAAGCAGTGTTTCAGCATCGGCCTGATCCTCCGGGACTATCGTGTAGGCTGGCGCAACGGACAGGACTGAGAGGAATTCGGTTTCGCACAGTTCCGCTAAGCTATTACGAATGCCTTCCATGTCTGAATCTGTCACGCGGTGAGCCGTGCCGCCACGGGATGAGTTTTGATCTCGCTGCCAGTTTTTCCGAAATGCCACCTCGCAATGGTGCACTGCAAAATTTTCATAGGAACCGATCTCAACCCCGGGCTTGGCGTAGACCAATCCAAATTTAGTGTTGTCTTGCAGCACTAAACCATCGTGAGAGATGTCAGGCGCCGTGGGTGAAGAACTACACCCTGCCACCACAGCCAAAAACAATCCGGCTAGCGCCCATCGCGCCGCGGTAACCACATAATATGTTCCGCTCATAACTATTCCTTAGCTTGATGTCTCTAAAATTCGTTAATCGCAACCGCTGCGTCGGGTTCGAAATGCTTAAAGTTGAACCCGTTGAGCCCGACACAATCCCTCCTTACTAGATTAGCCCAAGCTCGACAGATAGTAACTCTTTGATTTCCTCTCTGGGATTTTCAGGGACGGTGATTGACGCGCCGGTAATTTGCGCTGCAATACTCAGATAAGTCTCTGAAACATCCATCAGCATTTCCTTAGGCAATAAGACTCCCGCCGCAAAAGCCGTACGCTCTGCCATCCTGTTCTTGTCGAGCAACAAATCATTGTCGGGCACCCAACTCAAAAGCGCCTGTCGAAAACCTTCCTTACTGTTCTCCAGAACTGTACCCTGTTCGTAAGCAGAGGCATTCCAAATGCGGGAAGAGTCGGGTGTCCCAACTTCATCCATATAAATCAGTTCGCTGGCACCCGCCGCATTCTTTGCATAACCAAATTCAAATTTAGTATCGATAAACAGCTGACCAATCTTGAGCAATCGCTCCGCAATGACAGCGAAACCCTCTCGAAGTAATCGCTCATACTGATCAATATCGCCCGGTTGCTCGAATCCTAGGCCTGACCAGTGCCGATCTAAATCGGCGCGGCTGATATTGACGTCATCAACCTCGGCGATACCCTCCAAACCAGCTAGTACGCCCTTACTGGAGGGCGTTATCAAGACCTCACTTAAACGCTGGTTTTCAGCGAGACCATTGGGCAAATTGATCCCGCAGAAAATTCGCTCACCTTTATCGTAAGCACGCCACAGAGATCCGGTGATGTACTGACGCGCAATGGCCTCAATGCGCACCGGTTTAGCTCTTTGAACTATCCAAACGAGTGGATGTGGCGCCTCCAGAATATGACTACGTGCAAGGCCCGCTTCGGCAAAGGCACCAAACCATTCCTGTGACACCGCATTGAGGGCAGCCCCCTTGCCGGGCACCCCATTCAGCCCATCTTCCGCCCGCCAAATACAATCAAATGCGGATAAGCGATCTGAAACAATAAGAATGGCCAGATCGGCATCGGCAGAGACGGGATATTGCCTTTGTTCAATGAGCCGTCGACTGTCCTCTGATCTCAGCCAGTATACCGAACGCACTTTCCCTGAATGCACAGCCTCATTAGTGCGAATACTAAAATCGTCATTACGCTCCAAAAATTTTAGCGTCATAAAGCGATGACCTTTCTCCACACTCGACAAGACTGATCACTAGGCATAGGCACGTAACCCCACGGCATCTCGTACCTGCTCAAGAAGTGCTTTGCTTTTGGGCCGCAATCTCTCTGCACCCGCCTGCAACACCTCTTCGACTTGCAATGGCTTTGCCATGAGCTCTAAATAGCGCTCTCTAGCCTCGCTCAGCTGGGCGTTGACCAACTCGAACAATTGCTTCTTGGCATCACCCCAACCAATACCACCTTCAAAATCCGCATACATTCTTGCTCGTTCTTCATCATCAGCAAAAGCAGACCAGATTTGGAAAACGGTAGATTCTTCAGGGATTTTTGGTTCCCCCGGTTCTAACAAGTTCGTTTTTATTTTGTTAATGCTTTTTTGTAGCTGCTTTGGCGTGCCAAACAGGGGAATTGTATTGCCATAGCTCTTGCTCATCTTCCGGCCATCAAGACCCTGCAATACAGCTACGTGCTCACCAACCACGGCCTTGGGTAGCGTGAAAATATCGGTGAAATTGTGATTAAACCGCTGAGCAATATCGCGTGCCATTTCCACGTGTTGAATTTGATCGCGACCCACAGGCACATCATGTGCATTGAAAATAAGAATATCCGCCGCCATCAATACAGGATATGAAAACAGCCCCATCGTCACGCCGAAATCCGGATCCTCTTCGGCTTCTCGATTATGCTGAACCGCCGCTTTGTAAGCATGGGCGCGGTTCATTAGGCCTTTGGCCGCATTGCAGGTAAGAATCCATGACAGCTCTGTCACTTCGGGAATATCAGATTGCCGGTAAAAATGCGCCTGTTCAACATCTAGGCCCGACGCCAGCCAGGTCGCCGCAATCTCGAGACTGGATTGAGCAACCACGGCAGGGTCATGACATTTGATCAGCGCGTGATAGTCGGCGAGAAACAAATACGCGTCTACCTCGGCTTCTCTTGAGGCTAATATGGCAGGACGGATCGCGCCTACATAGTTACCCAAATGTGGGGTTCCCGAAGTGGTAATGCCGGTAAGCACGCGTCTGCGCGTCATTTTAATTCTCCAAAAAAGCGTCAGGCGACGCGGTTGTAAAACGCGGTAAGCAGTGACCCCAGATAATCAATATCTGCCGTACCCGCCAACTCACGAATAGAGTGCATCGCAAGTGTTGGAACGCCTAAATCAATCGTTGTTATTCCAGTTTCTGCAGCTGTGATCGGTCCAATTGTACTGCCACAACCCATATCCGAGCGAACGACAAAGTGCTGAAGGGGCACTTGTGCCCGCTCTGCTAGTAGGCGCAACAAGGCAGCCCCCTCACCAGATGTCGCATAACGCTGGTTGCGATTAATCTTAACTACAGGACCCTGATTCAGCAGCGGGCCGTGGTCCTCGTCGTGACGATCACTAAAATTTGGATGGACCGCGTGAGCATTATCAACCGACAACATTTTTGACTTTTCCCGCAATCGGCGACTGGCAGCAGCAGTACCGGCAATTGAATCGAGCACGTCAGTCAGCATGGGACCCTGAGCACCAACAGCTGAAGTGCTGCCCACTTCCTCGTGATCATTGCAAACAAGGAGCGACCACTGAGCCGGATCTGCGGCGAGGAGTGCCAGTAAACCGGCATGACAACTCAACAAATTATCGAGTCGCGCTGAGGCAAGAAACGCATGATCTGTTCCAACAATACCCGCAGGCTGACTGTCATAGAGCGATAGCTCAAAGTCCAAGACTCTAACGGAGCCGTCCTCGGGATACTGCTCGCTAACTTGATTGGCGAGAAACTGCGACCAGTCAAAACTCAAATCATCGGATTTCGGCAATCCAGCAATGAGCGGCAAAATATCGGTCTGAGGATTGATACTGCGATTCTTATTGGCCTCGCGATCAAGATGAATTGCCAAGCTTGGAATTATAGCGATCGGCCTTCGAAAATCGATGAGACGCGATACCAATTCCCCACTCGAATTGACAAAAGAAACCCGTCCAGCCAGTGACAAATCTCGATCAAACCAAGGATTTAGCAACGCCCCGCCATAGACATCAACGGCCAACTGATGAGTGCCCGAGCGCTTTTTTAACGGGTTAGGTTTAATCGAGAGATTCGGACTGTCTGTATGTGCACCGATCATACGCAGACCATCTTCACAGGCACCAGATCCAGCTCGGAAGGCAACAATAGAGCTATCGTTTGCCGTGACGAAATAACCTTGCCCCGCCTCAAAGGCGACGTTGTCTAGGTGATCGAGGCCCATAAATCCAGCACCTTCCAACCGTCTTTTTAGGGCAGCGACTGCATGGAAGGGTGACGTTGCTTCACCTAAGAAAAGCAGCAGATCATTGAGACAATCAGACATAAACAACTCCAAAAATCATGTGATAGCTATCACCACCAACAGCCCACAACCCAAAATAAGGCGGTACCAAACAAACGGCATGAGGCCAATCCGGTCGAGAATACCTAGAAATAGAGCAATGGTGGCATACGCGCTGAGGCCCGCCACCAACATAGCGACCAATAACTGAATTATGGGTGCTGACGCAGCACCACCGAAGAACCACGTGACAGTCATAAACGTCATGGCCATCAAAATAACCGGAATCGACAACAAAAAAGAAAACCGAGCCGCAGTGGTCAAGTTGTAACCCAGCATCAGAGCAGCCGTAATGGTGATCCCTGAGCGAGAAACTCCGGGAATCAGAGCCACACTTTGTGCTAAGCCAATAAGACAGGCATCGCGCCAAGTGACAGCTTGAACGTGTTGATCAGTTTCAACTTTGACCATCCGTGCCGCCACACCCATTAGCAGGCCAAAAAAAAGCGTAGTAAAGGCAATCACGTGTAACCCCCGTAAATCACCCGAAATGACTTCATTGAACAGCAGACCCACCAACACTGTGGGCGTTGTTGCCGCCGCGAGTCGCCACAACTCAGTGTCATAGGTAGCCTGAGATGCTATCCCTGGGCGGCCAGTTCTGAGCAGATTCACAAGATCGACCCTAAAATAAATCATGACGGCAATTAAGGTGCCACCGTGGACAAATACGTCAAACAGCAGGCCCTGATCATTCCAGGATAATAACTGCGCCGGCAGCACTAGGTGGGCTGAACTTGAGATCGGCAAAAACTCACTCAAACCCTGGATGAGGGCCAGCACCAAAGTCTGAGTCCAATCAAGCACGTCTGGGCTGCTCCGCTAACTTTTTCCAACCAATTTCTGTCTGTACATAAAGTGGCTGTAAAGATTCAGCTGTGAGGCTGGGGCACTGGCCGGGGTGCTGTAAAACGTATTCGAGAGTCACCGAAGCCCTAGGGCGTACTCCTGGCATTGCGTTTAGTTCAATCGAGAGCGCGGACTGAAGAGCTTGCATAACCCATGTTGCCGCAGAGCCCACAACCTGTAGCGAAGCTGCACCACAATTATTAATCTCGGCAACAAGGTGTTCCGCTCCCCCCATACTAGGCTCTCCTAGCGGCCGGACAGCCCCTTGTCGACAGTCGAATAAGCGCCAATAGAACTGGCCTGTCTGGGCCTCGATAGTACTGAGCACATAGCCCTGCTCAAACTCAGGTTCGGAACACGCGGCTAAAACTTGAGCCAGCAATGAGCAAAAGGGGATGACGGGTACGTTTAATGACCAGGCAAGCCCCTGCGTAACACCCGTGGCGACGCGGAGCCCCGTGAAGGAGCCGGGCCCAACACCACACACGATAGCCTCTATGGCGCCGAGAGACTGTCCCGCCATGACCTCATCTAACATACCCAAAATATGCCGATTGTGGGCGCGCGGGAGGAGCTTATGACAATCCGCAGTGTATTCCCCCAGCACACAAGCTAAGGAACAGGCGTCGGTCGAAGTATCTAAGGCAAGTAGCGCCGGCATGGAAAACCGCAGAACATCCGTGGGATAATTCCCTATGATCCCACAGTCCCAACCTAAATTGCATCGTTCAGAGTTCACACTCGGCATTCTTGCGGGCGGTTCCGGTATTCGGGCTGGTCGTCGCGACAAGGGGCTCATGGTGGCGCAGGGAAAGACGTTATTGGAAAGAACTCTCGAGCATCACGGTGATGGCTTCAGTGAAGTGATCACCTGCTGTCGTGACAACCCCTGGTTCTACTCTAGGTTTTCAAGTCGAGTGATGTGCGATCTAAAATCAGGGCAAGGACCGTTGCAGGGGCTCAGTGCGCTGCTAGACGCGACTCGAACACAATACCTTGCCGTGCTTCCGTGCGACCAATACAGCCTACCGCCAGACTGGCTTGAACGATTAAGTGGTGTTCTCAGTTCGACTGTTTCAGGCGTATTTGCAACCGACGGAGGTACACACACACCCTGCTGTGTTCTCCATAGAAGTGCGCAGCGGCAAATTACCGACCTGCTGAAACAAAACAAGCGTTCCCTGATGGCCTTACTTGAATCTGAAGGGCTTGAGCAAGTCGAGGTGCCTGGCGCAGGCATGGACATCGACCACACGCAAACTCTCCACCGCCATCCGGGTAACGTGACAGGCTAGACAGATAAACACAGCAAAAAAAGCCGGCGGCTGCCGGCTTCTTCTAACTTCACATAAGACCTACTTCTTCTTTGCTTTCTTTGCAGGTGCTTTTTTAGCAGGCGCCTTCTTAGCTACTGCCTTTTTCTTAGCAGGTGCCTTTTTCTTAGCAGGTGCCTTCTTCTTAGCAGGTGCCTTCTTGGCTACTGCCTTTTTCTTAGCAGGCGCCTTCTTGGCTACTGCCTTTTTCTTAGCAGGCGCCTTCTTAGCTACTGCCTTTTTCTTAGCAGGCGCCTTCTTAGCTACTGCCTTTTTCTTAGCAGGCGCCTTCTTGGCTACTGCCTTTTTCTTAGCAGGCGCCTTCTTGGCTACTGCCTTTTTCTTAGCAGGCGCCTTCTTAGCTACTGCCTTTTTCTTAGCAGGCGCCTTCTT
>CALKNZ010000080.1 GCA_938091995.1 uncultured Luminiphilus sp.
ACTGTAACCCGGTTACTCATACGATATTCGCTGACCAGCCGCGCCACCTCAACAGCGGTATCCAAGTCCTCCTGAATGAAAGAACCTACGCCATCATTCTCCTCTGGCTTTAACTCAATGACGTAGTGCGCGTCTGGAAAACGTTTGAACAAACTTTCGAGTGAAACAGCACCCAGCCCCTGATCCCGATAAGGAAAGGTTGCCCCATCGTCCTGTGTCCAATGGTAGCCAGCGTCATACTCAGAAATCTCATCGAAGGTGAGGGTTGATATGCGACCACAGTCGTTATGCGTAAAATGTTTATCTGCGGGAGGAGGGGCTTTATCCGGACAATTTATTTCGTCAAAATTGGTCTTACGATCAAGAGTTGAGTCGTGCATAACGACTGGAATGTTGTCTGCACTGCCGTTGATATCAGCCTCAAAGACAATATGAGGGCCCAGTAACTGAAGGTACTCATAAGCGACTAGGGTAAAGTCAGGACGCTCACCCTGCCCTGCGCCATGAGCCACATTAAGCACTCCGGGCTGCAGGAATAAATCGCGGTTCTGGCTCGACGAATACAAGGTGAGGTTGATCAACGAGTCAGAATTCTCGGCAATGACGATGCCTTCTGAATTGCAGGGTGTATCGGGCGGGCCCAGGTCACAGTGATAGGTTCTCGAGAGATCGAAGCTGGCCTCGTCTGCCCAGTTGGCCGCTGGCTGGTCGTTAATGGCAAGCGCGACGCCATAGTTACCCACTGGCAGCGTAATTTCAAAGACAACCCCTTCATCAGCATTGCTGAAGGCAACACTGGACTCGTGTACGACGGCTTCGACGTCATAGACATCAAAAACCCTGACGTGTAAGTACCCCTCCGAAGGTCGGTATTCAGGGAAAATAACCGCTGTCCCCATCAATCTGCCAGTGACCTCGACAGGCGGTTCTGGCTGGCTCTCTGGCTGCTCGCTCGTGTTATTGGAGCAACCCGTGAGCACGGCAAAACTAGCCGCAATAAAGAAACAGTAGAGACCGTAAAATCTGCTTTGTGACTTATCAGCTAAAGACTTCATTCGACTACTCAACCCTGATCTCTTTTAATAGATTGAGTGATTGTATAGGTGAACCTTACGATTTGTCTTTCAGGCACCGTAGAAGTTTTATAACTGGGTATCGGAAGCAAGGATTCCCTCGATTGATGCTGAACTTCAGGCTATGGTGCCCCACAGGCAACAGCTCGCTGTTTTTTGCAGCCAGCCTTACTTTACCAATACACAGGGACTTTTAGGCACGTGATAAACGGCACAACGGCACCGGGTTTTGAGCCCGTTCAACGACTCTTCGAGAGGCAAATGCGCACCTTGGCGGAAGAAAATGCCCAGCTCTGTGTTTATCACCGGGGTGAAAAGGTTGTGGATCTCTGGGCTTCGACAACCAATGACCCAAATTTCGGGCCCGACTCACTGGTCAATGTATTCAGCAGCGGCAAAAGCCTCGAGGCCATTGCCATGGCATCGCTCGTGGACAGGGGCTTGCTAAGCTACGGAACAACTGTCACCGAGGTCTGGCCTGAGTATCAGCCGGGTGGGAAAGATCAGACCCTTATTGCCGACGTCATGCGCCACGAAGCCGGGCTCGCCACCTTTGATACCGCCATTGACGTCGACGACCTGTTGCCAGCTAACCTCAAAGCCAACCGACTGGGCCGTATCATTGAAAACCAGCAACAGCGCTTTCGATCCCTTGAAACCGGCCGGCGCGAGTATCACGCCATGACCAGAGGCTGGATTGCCAACGAAATTTTTCGAAGAGCCGACCCTGCAGGACGCACAATAGGCGAGTACCTTCGTGACGACATCAGCGGTCCTCTTGATGCTGACGTCATACTGGGTCTGGATGACCAGCAGCTTCAACGCGTCAGTAATATTTTGCCACTGAGCATTTGGCGCCATATTTTGGCCAGCTTTCGGCCGAAGATTTTTGGGCGCAAGGTTCTACACAACTTCCTGCAGCTGATGGCGCGGGTGCTTAAAATTCTGCTGGCGGCACGCAGGCGCGGCGCTGACAGAACAGCACCCATTCGGGGCATGCGGGGGATCAATTTCTTTAATGACAATCGCATGCGTCGGGGTGAGACCCCTTCGGCCAATATCCATGCCTCGGCACGAGGACTGGCGCGCATCGCCGCCATGATGGCCGCCGGTGGCCGGCTGGGGTCTGTGGAATGCCTAAGTAAGTCAGCCTGGAATGCTCTGCACAAAGATCCGGAGCCGGCGACCATGGGGGGGGCGCTACCCACTCGGTTTACCCAGGGCGGCGTGGATCAATTCCTGCCCTGCACCGGCGATACGCACTGGTTCACCCGAGCCTTCAATGACGGCCGCGAGGGATTTTACGGCTGGATGGGCCTGGGTGGCTCCGTCTTCCAGTGGCATCCAGAAAGTGACACAGGGTTTGCCTTTGTACCCACATCACTACACGTGTTGGATTTACTCAATGAGCGCGGGAAGCTCTTACAGGCAGCCGTGCTGGCGTGTGTCACAGAGCAGAGCGCCCAGTGAGCGTTCGGCGGCACGCTTACGACGCTGTATCGGTGTCATATTAAAGCCTGGGTGACGTCATCCGAATCCGCGCTGGAACAGAGACCCAGCCTAGAGTCAAACCTCTGCAACAAACTTTAGGCTAGGCCACTCTAACGAATTTATTTTGAAAGGGTTCTTGGGTTCTTGGGTTCTTGGGTTCTTGGGTTCTTGGGTTCTTAAGTTCTTAAGTTCTTAAGTTCTCGGGTCACTGAATCACGGGTTTCCTATGATAGAGCAGCGCTCTTCACCTCGCGAGAAACTCGGCATACTGAAGGATTGCCCTATTGCGATTAACATCTAGGGACCGTGCATGATCGTTAAAGTCGGGATTCATGAAGCCACCAGGGTTTTGTGTTCCCGCGTATTGCGGATCCCAGTTTATCAAGTTGCCTTGTTTGTTATTCGCCTCAAGAACATGGGGCGTTCCCTGTTTATCGACAATAATGTCGATCCCCAGCTCACCTATTTTTAATGCTAGCGCCTCCTCAAGAGCCCGATGGGTTTCCAAGGCTATTTGGCTGCACGCCTGTTCAATTTCCTGAGCAGATTTATCGCAGCCCTCAGCAATCTTTGCATATAAGATTTTAGGATCATCGTGCCTACCACCGTATTCCGAGCAGTGTAGGTAATTGAAAACAGTA
>CALKNZ010000081.1 GCA_938091995.1 uncultured Luminiphilus sp.
CCGATGGCCCAAACGCAATCCTCCCACCAAATACTTAGGAAACGCGCCTCGTCGCGCTTATCAAAGCCGTGACAGTAATTCGACGCGAGATCCTCAATCGCTTGGCGGCTTTCAAGGCGGTCGATTGCTGCTGCCAAATCGTTGTCTGCCATCCTTTTTACTCTGCTGTCTTACTGCTTCTGACAAAAAATCTTATCAGTATTAGCGAATACGGAGACTCTTGTTTGTGACTAGCAAGTTAAGAAAAAGCGCCTTCCCCGTCAACCCCTAGTTACTGCCTAGGCCAATTTTTCAGCTGCTTGGCTGGCGGCCAATGGCTGCTCTAAAGGCAAAACCTGGATGGGGACCGCCTGCATGCGCGCCCTGCGCTCCTTCGCAACGGGTCCATACACAGTAGTGCGCTGTAAAGGCACTCGATCCACCCCATAAATAGCCGCTTCCATATCGGCTGGAGACCAACATTGCCCGTGTCCTGCACCAGCCGCTCTGGAGATACTTTCATTCATCAAGCAACCGCCCAAATCGTTGACACCCAATGTCAAACTATGGAGCGCCTCCTCGGGTCCTAGCTTGGTCCAAGATGCCTGAATATTGGCAATAACGTCACCCAAAACAATGCGAGCGATGGCATGCATCCCCCGACACTCTTCCCGGGTTGGACCAGGCCGGGCTTGACCACGACGATAAAGCGGCGCCTCCCGCGCCACGAAGGGCAAAGGCACAAACTCAGTAAATCCACCGGTCTGAAGCTGTAAATTGCGCACCGCCAGCAGGTGTGTCGCCCAATGTTCTGAGTGATCAACATGTCCGAACATAATGGTAGCGGTGGAACGCAATCCGACACCATGTGCTGCTGCCATGGTTTCCAACCATTGCGCCGAGCTCAGTTTATCGGGACATATCTGAGCACGCACTCGATCATCAAGAATCTCAGCGGCAGTTCCCGGAACCGTATCCAAGCCCGCTTCTACCAGAGTGCCCAAATAATGCTCCAAGGGCAGCCCCAGAGTCTCAGCACCATGATGTAATTCAAGCGGGGAAAAGGCGTGGACATGCATACCAGGGACAGCCGACTTGACCGCCTGCACAATCGCCCGATAGGTATTCCCGTCATACCCAGGGTGAATTCCACCTTGCAGGCAAACTTCGGTTGCACCCAACTCCCAGGCCTCGGTAGCTCGACGCTGAAGCTCTTTACCGGTGATATCGTAGGGACGCTCACGGCCCTCCGACTTAGGCAGCCCTTTGGAAAAAGCGCAAAATGCGCAGCTGTACTGACAGACATTGGTGTAGTTGATATTCCGATTAACCACAAAAGTGACGGCATCACCCACCTGAACTGACCGCAAGTGATCGGCACATTCATAAATAGCTTGGCGATCAATGTCCTTCGTTTGGAACAGTCGAACCACGTCATCGTGCTCGACGGTTTCTCCCCGGTATCGTCGCTCCAAAACTTTTTTGACCGCAGCATCCTGTGTTAACAGCATCGGGCTCTTGGTTACAGGGAACGAACCCGAACCGGGCTCACCGGGACGCCAAGGATCACGGCGAACTAGCCCCTCCGAATCCGACCATTCGAGGCACCGTGGGCGAATTCCGCTATCCAACCACCTAGAATCCGTCAAGTATCGGTGATAAACGGGTAACCGCGCACGCAGAACCTTTCCTGACGCTTCTGTGACAGCCTCAAGTCGGGCCACTTCAGGCCAGGGCGCCTCTGGATTGACATGATCGGGGGTCACAGGAGAAACACCCCCCCAGTCGTTCAAGCCGGAATTTGCGAGCCCCTGCAGATCACCTGGAGATAAATTAGGCGGCGCCTGGATACTGATCTCGCCGGGCAAAATCACTCGAGCCGCAGCGATGGTCCAAAGCAACTCCTGCATTGATGGGTTCGGCCAGTTGGCCATCCGGGTTCCAGTCTTGGCGCGAAAGTTCTGAATGATCACTTCTTGAATGTGACCATATTGCCCATGCAGTTGCGCAATAGCCTCTAGGTCTTTAATGCGCTGTGATCGATCCTCTCCAATACCGAGCAGCAACCCAGTGGTTGTAGGTATTTCAAGTCTCCCCGCCCGAGCTAGGGTTGCTAACCGGCGCCAGGGCCGCTTATCCGGAGAACCAAAATGCGCACCATCGCGAGCAAGCAAGGCGGGAGAGCCTGACTCCAACATTAAACCGAAAGAGCCCATGACGGGGCGCAGCCGAGCCAGTTCGCGCCGAGTTAATGTACCTGCATTGACATGGGGAATCAGGGTTGTCTCTTTAAGAATGACCTCGCAGGCCGCAATCACGTAATCAATAGTGCTTGAGTAGCCCTGCTCTTTAAGCCACGTGCGCGCCGCCTTATAACGAAGCTCGGGCTTTTCACCCAAAGTCAGCAACGCTTCAGTGCATCCTGCAGCCTCTCCCGCACGAGCTACCGCTAAGACTTCATCGAGGGACATGTACGCCGCTGCCAGACGACTAGGCGGTTGAGCAAACGTGCAGTAGTGGCAAACATCTCGACACAGTTGGGTCAATGGAATAAAAACCTTGGGACTGTACGTGATAACCCGACCAAAATAGTGGTCACGACGATCCCTGGCTTGCCCTACCAAAAGCCCGATATCCGTTGCAGCCTTGACGGCCGTGGTCTCGCGCTGAACCTGAGTTGTGACAGGTATCAACGCGAGATACCTCGCTGCTGCACTTCAAATTTGGCGTTTTCCTGCCACAAAACACCAGAGCTTCGCGCTTTGCGCAACCATTTCTGGGTTTCAGGGCCCACGGGCATTGCGGCTTTATTGCCCCACAACAGCGCATATAATGCTGCTGAAGTGTCCACATCAAAGGACAAACCGGGACTTGCCACGGCGACACGGCGCTCGCGGGGGATGTAGCGAGCATAATCGCTGCAACTGTTACCCCCGAAACGAAAGGCCGGCACGTCGTCAGCTTGAAATGCTAAGGCATTGGTTCCCAGATTTTGACTGTCGCAACAAATCACCGTCTGCCCTCGACTAAACGCGCCGCTAAAAGCCTGTAAATCGGTAATACGAAGCCCTGGCAAATCACCAAATACCACCGCATAACGTTCACCATTAAGCTGATTGATACCGGCAGCTAAAATCTCGTTGAGATCACGCCCACCACAGCTATCTTCTCGAATGACTTGTAGATTTGCGGCCACTGGCAGCTTCAGTGGCCAACCAGCCCCCTGAATAATGGTAAGTGTTCGGCAGTCCCGCCAAGCCAGCAGTACCGCAACAACATCCTGCGCCATAGCGAGCACCAAGTCGCGACGCTGCACATCGGTCAGCACCTTTGCAAGACGACTCTTCGCCTGAGGTAATGCTTTAAGCGGCAACACGACGTCAAACAAAACGTTTTACTTCCTCAACAAGCTGGCTTGCCAGCGCTACTTTTTGCCTTGTATCTGTCATCAAGGTATCGCACACGAACACGCGCTCTCCTCGCCCCTGCAATACCTCTGCGGCGTCGTGATCGCGGCTGTCTAAAACCCAAAGATCAACTAAGCCTGGATACATGTTTTTGATTTCATCGACCCAAGATATCGCTGTTGCCTCCAGCCCCCGCTCTGTCATTAATTTTGCCAGGGGTCCCTTAATCGCAGCCCCATCAACAATAGGGGAGACTGCAACAACCGGCCCAGCGCTGGCCAAGGCCTCGACGATACCCGAAATCTCCAGGATCGGTGCTAAGCTCAGATAAGGGTTTGAAGGACCCAAGATCACACAATCGCATCCCTTTTCCATAAAGGATAGCAAATCAGGCGCAGGTTCGGCCTCGGTAACCCCCTGCAGAACAACAGACTCCACCTTGGGCTCACAGCGTCGACCGACAAAGTAAGACTGAAAGTCCAAGTCGCCTTCTGGCGTCCTTAGAATTGTGCGTATCGACTGCTCTGACGCTGGCACAATCTGCAGGCCTTTAATCCCCAATCGCTCAGCAAGATCTGTGGTCACCTGCGCCAGACTTCGCCCCGCTGCAAGTCCGTCACCACGCAACAGATGCATAGCAATGTCACGATCTCCAAGCTGAAACCAGCTAGGCCCACCTAAGCGCTCAACCTCTGCGAGCACTGACCAGCTTTCATCGCTTCGTCCCCAACCGCGCTCTGGATCAATAACGTCAGACAGCGCGTACAAAACACTATCGGTGTCTGGACAAACCAAGAGTCCTAGATGCTCAAAGTCATCCCCTGAGTTAGTCAACACCAAAGGCTCAACCTGATCTAAAAGACCATAAAACCCCCGGGCCAATCTGGCTCCACCGCCGCCACCGGCAAGGAGCACTGCTCGCAGCCGCGACTTCATCTAAATAAATCTGCCGATTGAGGCCGCAGTAAAGCCCTAGAATTGCGCGCCCTGCCTGAAGAACGAGGACATCCTCGAATCCATACCACCGGATTACCCTCGGCCGCCTCTCCCTGTACTAAGGCCGCTGCCGCAGCAAGCCCATCTGCGGTAGCGGGCTCCGTCACTCGCAGCTCATTTCCATAAAGGTCGTGACCGCCCACTTGATTCCAGAGCGGGTCTAGTCCTGCAACGCCTATGGCATGTCCTGTCGTTCCCAAACGCCAAGCGCGGCCCATACTATCGTTAATGATCACCGGGATATCAAAACCATAAGCTTGCGAGAGCCCTTGGGCGAGACCAGCAGCACTGACATCGGGGTCGCTTGGCCACAGTAGAACGTGTTCGCCCTCACTCTGTGAAATATTCGAAGTATCAATCCCGGCATTAGCAAGTATGTGTCCGCAGTGATGCTCGGCTATGATTAGACCCGGGCGTGAGCGAATAATTGCCCTCGATTCTGACAAGATTAATTCAACCAAGCGTGCATCTTTGCCAGTCTCAGCAGCGAGGTCATAGGCCGCCTTACTCGGTGACACTCCAGCCAGGGCAACCAGTCGATCTTCGACCTTTGACACGACCTTTTGGGCGATTACCAAAATATCCCCCGCTTCAGGCATTAACGCTTGTGTCGCCGTCGCAGAAATGATGAGGGCAACAAGATCTTCACCTGACGTCACCCTAGGCAATTGCTCGACCGCTCTCAGAATAAGGGCTGGCGCCATTTGGTCGTCAAACTCCGGTCAATCGAATGCCCGCATGCGTTTTATACTGTTTGTTGATGTTGATCAGTACTGAGGTCAGGGCTTCAGCAGCCGCCGCATTATTGATCATGCCCGCATGAAAGCCCTTAACATCAATGGTTTCAAGCATGTCGATCACCTGCTGGCGAGCCTCTTTATTGTTGCCAGTAACAAGAACATCGCAATCGATAGTGTTATCACTGTTTAGGTGCGCGGCCGCTACGTTTTGCATGGCACTTACTACCCGAACATTCTCACCCAATGTTGCTTGAGCGATCTGACCCGCACTACCCCCTTCGGGTAACTGAACCCTCGCGACTTTGGGTGGTACCAGAGGTACCGTTACGTCGACAACAACCTTGCCCTGAACCGCCTCATGGATGCTCTCAAGGGTGGCGCTATGGGCTGAGAAAGGGACTGTGACAAACACCAGGTCGGCCGCAGTTGCTGCGTCAGAATTATCGGCACCAGAGACCTGTAAAGAACCCCAGCCGGAGGATTCAGCCAGTGCTTTAAGCGATTCAGCCGCCACCTGAGCCTGACTTTCATGACGCGACCCGATAATGACTTTAAAACCTGCTCGTGCCAATCGACGGGCTAAACCCGCACCAAGATCGCCCGTGCCACCGACAATGCCCACCGTTATTGCACTTTTTTCCACGATAAAAACCTCTCCCTGTACTGCTGTGGTTGACAAGCGCTAATGGCTTGAAGTTGTATAGTGTCACCAAGAGACTTGCTGAACACAAGTAAGTTTAGCAAACTCCGACTCAAGACAGACGATAAAACCAAAATCATAACGAGCTAGACCCAAAAAGACTGCAACTAGCGTGCGACGGCAATACGAGTTAGCAAAATATAACACCCGCTCGACCTAGACTCGCCATCTTGTGACATTTGATGTGCACTGGACGCCAGGCTGGATCGATCTAAAATATCCACAGCACTGCACCAAATACTGCCGCGATTTTCATGAGGACAAGAGAATGCAATCATCACAAACCACTGATTTCGATGCCATCGTCGTTGGCGCCGGCTTTGCGGGCGTAGCCCTTACCCACTATTTGCGTGAAGCAGGCTTATCACTGAAGGTTTTTGATCGCGCCCCCGACATTGGTGGCACTTGGGCCTGGAACAAATATCCCGGCGCAGCAACCGATAGCGAAGGCTACTACTACTGCCTAACTTTTTCTAAAGAAGTGCTAGAAGAATGGACTTGGTCGAAACGTTACCCCGGGTGGCAAGAAACTCAAAACTATCTGCGTTTTATTGCCGATAAATTTGATATGTGGCCCCATATGCAATTTAACACCGAAATTACTCGGGCAGAATATCAAGCCGATAGCGGAATTTGGGTTGTAACGACCGGCGACGGCGCGACCCACACCTGCCGATTTTTTATCAGTGGCATGGGTATGATTTCTCAACCCCAGATTCCGAATATTCCCGGCCAAGCCAATTTCAATGGCCCCTGCTTTCACTCTTCTCGCTGGCCTGAAGGACTCGAATTTGCAGGCAAACGCGTTGGCATTATCGGCGCCGGTGCTACCACCGTACAGATGCTTCCCGAGGTGGCAAAAACAGCCGCGAGCGTCACAGTATTTCAACGCACACCAAACTTTGTGATGCCCGCGATGCAAAAACCAATGACGCCAGAGTGGGAAAAAGAAATTAAAGAAAACTATCAGGAAATTATCGACAAATGCCGCAATCACGTCTTCGGCATGGGATTCAACCCGCCCTCGGGCAGAACGGTCGCCGAAAGTACGCCAGAAGAAGTTCAGCAAGTCTTTGAAGAAAACTGGCATGGCAGCTTCCGCTGGGTTTTTGAGACCTTTGACGACCTGCTGGCAACCCCTGAGGCTAACAAGGCCGCTGCAGACTTTATTATTGAAAAAATGATCAAAGCTAAAGTCGAAGACCCTGAAACGGCAGAGCTGCTCACCCCCAAAGGCTATCCACTATTTGCCAAGCGCCCGCCCCTTGATCACGGCTACTACGAAGCGTTCAATCGCGATAATGTGAAGCTCGTCGACATCAAAGACTACGAGCCGATTGTCGAAATAACCGAAACCGGTGTTCGCACCACCCAAAATCATCATGAGTTTGACATTATTGTGCTGGCCACAGGCTTTAAAGCCTATACCGGCGCATTGGAAGCCATGGATATCGTTGGCGAAGGCGGCCAAATTCTTCGTGATAAGTGGCAGGACCAGTCCAGTTCAATTATGGGTGTGGCGGTTGCCGGTTACCCGAATTTTTTCATGGTGACGGGCCCTCAGGCCCCCTTTGCCAACCTGCCAACATCTATTGAGCAAAATGCCCAATGGATTAGTGCGTGCGTTAAAAAGATGAACGCTGAGAACAAGCAGGTTTTTTATCCCAGTGCCACCGCTGAAGAAGAATGGACTAATTTAACCGCTGAAATACATGGGCAAACCATGATGGCAGAAGGCGATAAGGTAAACTCCTGGATGATGGGAGCCAATCGCGAAGACCGTAAAGCGCGAGTGCTGATCTTTTTTGGCGGAGCCCATGTGTATTACGACAAGCTCAAAGAGTCGTCTGACGCAGGATTTCCCGAACTCGATTTTGCCGATAACGCTGCCTGAGTAGCGCCAGACTTTGACAATGACAATGACAATGACGATCCCGGACTCGTGGCAACGCCAGTCCGGAACGCCTAACCCTCGCTGATCCTGACAGCCTTGGTAGAGCACCCTACTCCAATCCCCAGTGTCGATAGTAACAACCCTTTATTATGGGGCCCCTCAAGCAGACTGGCCCACAGTCAGGAAGCTGCTGCATCCAAGCTTTTAGGGTATTGAATAACCGCCGTGCCTTTTTCAGGTTGCTGTGCTGGCCTAGAGGGCTTAGAGGGCTTAGAGGGCCTAAAAAATTTAGACCGAATCCTGGTCGCCAACTACAGCCAAACTGATGTAACACCGCATTTTTTATGCGTGTCACGCAGGTGTGATTGCGCTCATAAAGTTATCAGCGCACGAGTGCTATTACGGGCGGGTCTTTAACACGGATACCACCAAGTGCTTTGGTTTTACCGATGGGACCGTCCGGGAGATACGATCCTGCTACAGGAATACCGGATTACTGGAATCCACAGCATCAGGTCAGCAGGGTCACTAAGCGCCTTAACTCGATTACCTCCACGTCAGTCTACCGATGCAAGCCCACACCAACGCTTTAACGCAACAGCTCTTCCAGCATATTTAGGTTGGTCAATCGTGAGCCGCTCTAGCGTTGTGAGACGCAGGTGATCCCAGACAGATAGCTCGTGGCAAAGCTCAAAGCGTGTTCGCAACGCCTCTGCTAATGCTTCGCTGTCAAAATCCAACAGCGCCAATCTCTCTGTTTGCCGACGGGCGTATAACGCGCCGAGCTGTACTGCGCGATCCACAATACCCAAGGCGTTGTTGGCCACGCGAGAGGCAAAAATGCCATGGCCCGAGGCCTCCGCTAAAATCTCATTCTTATTCCACTGTGTTAGTGCGCTCACAATTTCCGCGTATTGAATATCTTCATTGATAGGCCGCTCAGGGTTTAAAACAGCTGGCGGCGCCTGTAACAGGGTGTTTGTCTGGGGACGCTGAGTCTCCAATGCCAGCAACAGATCTAGCTCCACCTCAGAGATCCGTCGACCAATAATCGTGCGCTCTACCGTGGGTACCGAACCATCGCGGAAGGTACTGCCTAGTCTGAGACACGTGACGCCCCACCAAAGAATGTTAAACACCATCCACCAGTCAAAATGCTCTCGAGGCACACACTGACCACTGGCCGCCTCGTAATCGGCAAGCCAATTTTCCAGGGTGGCGAAGCCGCCCGCCTCCAAATCATAGTGACCAAAACGCCAGCTAGGGATGCACAAAAATGAAATATCCCGCAGTGGGTCCCCAATATGGGCAAGCTCCCAGTCGAGGACTGCGGTCAATCCAGCCTCGTCTACCAAAAAGTTACCCATGCGAAAATCCGCATGAACGAGGCGATATTCTTGAGGATCTGGGCAATGGCGCGTCAACCACCCAAAGGCCAGTTCGAATACAGCATTGGATGATCCAAATTGCCGATAATAACGTTCCTGTTCTTCGAGGAGCTGACGCGGGGACTGTATGGGTAAAGTAACGGGTAAATCTGCAGGATCGATGCTATGGATATGAGCCAACTCTCTGGCACACTCGCCGCTGAGCTTGCTGAGAGCCTGAGAAAACTCAGGCTTGTAGAGCAATCGATTCGGCAGTGCTTCGCCGTCGATACAACTCATAATAAATCCCTCACCCAGACCGCTATTTGGGGGTAACTCGGCGATCACCTCAGGGACTTTAAGCCCAATCCGGTGAAGGTAATCAATGAGGCCCGCTTGGGTCGCCATTGAAATCGACCCCACGTCATTGTCGGCGCTATGACTAGTCGCCGCTTCGGGTGTCGATACAAAAGGCAAACGCCGCAGTACTAAAGGGCGGCCGGCATAGCAAAAACGCCAACTCTCCATGCTAGCGCCCCCAGAAAGCTGCGTGAGGTCAGTGACAGATCCAGAACCTAGTTTAGGGGCACAAAGCGACTCTAATTCTTCTACTTTTTCGAGCATATCTGGCTCCCAAAACACTGCTGATAGCGACTAGCCCGTAAGAGCGACTGGCCCAGCAGGGAAATTTTCGTTAACCCCCGTCTAACTAACGACGGCTATACACCTCTGCGCCACCAATGAAGGTGCGCTCAACAACCAATTCGCGAATATCGATTGGATCCAGAGGACTCCCGGACAACACAACCAAGTCAGCGAGTTTCCCCGGCTCGAGAGACCCGATGTCCTCATCCATAAACACTTGCCAGGCGGCATCGATGGTAACAGCACGCAAAGCCTCCATGGGCGCTACCCGCTGATGCTCGCCCAAGACTTCACCGCCAGTCGTCCTTCGATTCACTTGGCTCCAAATGACTTGCAGGGGGAGCATGGGCGTAACGGGTGTATCCGCATGGGCGCTGTAACGAACCCCAGCGCTGAGCGCCCAGCGCGCTGGACTCATGTTAGCCGCGCGTTGCGGTCCCATAAAAATAGCTGAGTGACGATCTCCCCAGTAGTAGGTATGACTTGAGAAGAAACTCGGCGTAATGCCCAACTCGGCCATGCGCTGGATTTGATCCTCACGAATCATTTGTGCATGGATAAATAGCGGACGCACTTCGGGCCATGGCACAGACTGTTGGGCCGCCTCAATCGCATCGAGCGCATCCTCTGCTGACGCATCGCCGTTAACGTGAATGGCATATTGAACCTTCTGACGATGTAATCCAGCTACCTGTCGAAACAGCTCCTCCCGAGCCACCGATGGATAGCCTCGATAAAGCGCATCGCCTTTGTAAGGCTCGTAATAGGGTTCACTCAAATAACCGGTGTACCCCTGAATGCTGCCATCGGCGATAATTTTTACCCTCGGTAATGATAAGCGACCGGCCGCTAGGGTTTCAGGTCGCCATTCCCCGGATAAAACCTCGTCTTCAACAGCCTCAAGCAGCGGAAACAATGCGACCCGCTGAGGAAACACATTCAACTGGCTCAAGGGTCCTAATAATTTCGCTAAACTCAGCGGCATACCACCCGCTGACGCCGTAGTCACACCAACTTGCAAGTACTCTCTCGCCGCGTAAGTCGTCATGCGAATACCGTCGGTTAAGCCAATATCGAGCGCTTTAAGCAGTGCCTGTCGAGCGGCTGTCTCTTCAAGCACGCCGTTAGGTCGGCGACCATCAGGAGAACTAAGATCTCTTTGAATCACGCCCCCGTCAGGGTCGGGGGTCGTTTCATCAATACCCATTTCCGCCAAAGCCGCTGAATTAACCGCATAGAGATGCCCAGAAACGTGGCTAATTGCGATAGGTCGGGTTGCAGAAACTTGATCAAGATCTGCACGAGTGGGGTGTCGTCCTTCAGCTAAGAGCGTGTCGTCATAGCCAAAACCGGTTAGCCAACCCGAAGGGCGCGCCTCATGAGCGTCTTTAAGGCGCTCTAGTAACTGGGACATAGTCTCAACATTGCCAATCGGTGGACTGTTGAGGTCGGTGCTAAAAACAACCTGACCTGATCCGGGGAAATGCCCGTGAGCATCAACAAAACCCGGGATCAATGTCCTACCCCGCAAATCGGTGACGACGGTTCTATCGGTTACCTCAGCCAATACTTCTTCCGTTGAACCTAAACGGCTAATTTTTGCCCCCCGTACACTGAGAGCCTCTACCACATCGTTGTTAGCGTTCATGGTTAAGATTTGGCCGTTAACGAAAACCTGATGCTCGGGGGGTTCTGGCGGTCGGGTAGCGATTTGAAAAAGAATGTACAACCCTAATAAAAAGGCTGCCAAGACCGACAGGCCAACGCGATAGGTCATAATTTACCTCAGGTCGTTTTAATAGTGGGGGGGTGGCGCATCGATGGGCGCGGAATCAACTTCGTCAAGACGGGCACTTTGACTTTTAATTTCTCCGTGAAGCATACGCAGCTGGTTTTGCAGTTCCAAAATCTGCTGTTGCTGACTAGCCATAGCCTTATCCAAACCTGAAACTGTATTTTCCAAAAACGCAATCTGAGATTCGAGATCGGTTTGTGAATCACTCATGTTCATTGGCTCCCTCGCGTTGCCAGCGTACTATACCCCTGCCATGACTGGAGGTCTCCTGTGAGTAAGAAAAACACGCAATCACGTCTCGTTTTTTCCACAGACGGTGGGCGCCTTTGTCTCCAGTGCCAGCGAAAACTACCCAACTGCGTATGCGGCAAAGCCGCGCCGCAACACGAAGGGGACGGTATCGCCAGAATACGCCGTGAAACCAAAGGTCGAGGCGGTAAAGCCGTCACGGTAATTGAAGGCCTACCTGTTTCCCCCGATGTTTTAAAAGATATCGCGAAGCGCCTGAAACAGCGTTGTGGCGTCGGTGGTGCGGTCAAAGACGGTAACATCGAAATACAGGGAGACCAGCGGCCTACGTGCAAAGAGGCACTGGAACAATTAGGCCACACTGTCAAACTGTCGGGGGGCTAACCCCCCGCCTTTTTAGTACATTGTGTCAGGACATCGTGATCAGCGTTTTTTGTCCGGTCGCCTTGCGACCGTAGCTTTGCACCGCCGACAATTTGAGGGCGTTTTCCAATGCAATACGATGGGAGTATGGACTGGCAAAGGTGGTCTTTAAGCCTGAAAGAACCCGCTGCTGCATCGCAAACATTCGCTCAAGGCCCGCACGCTGCAAAAAGGGCATCAGCAACCAGCCACTCACACTCCAGGCAAAACCATAGCCTCGCGTAAGAGCTGTAGGTGCTGGATCTAACATGCCGTAAATATAGATCTGCTTGTGTTCATCTGAGCCATAACGACTCCAAACGGGCATACGTTTTTGAGCAGCGACTTCCATCGCTGTCAAAATTTGGTTGCTGAGCATTCCTCCACCAATGGGGTCAAAGGCAACAGTCGCTCCAGTGGCCTCTATGGCCGCCGTTAAAGCTTTTTGAAAATGCTCATCTGAGGAGTTTAAAACATGCTCGGCGCCCAGCCCCTTTAACAACGCGACCTGCTCATCGCTGCGCACAATATTAACCAGCGGAATATCATCTTCAGCACAAATTCGGTGCAGCATTTGTCCAAGATTGGACGCCGCCGCGGCATGAACAATGGCCTTATGTCCCTCCATTTTAGCGGTCTCCACAAAACCGAGGGCTGTCATTGGATTGACCACACAAGAGGCACCCTCCTCTGCCGTGACATCATCTGGAAGCGCCATACACTGCATAGCAGACATACAACGGTACTGAGCAAATAGCTCGCCGCCAAAAACCCCTACGCGCTTACCCATTAGTGCCTGAGCTTCGTCATTTGAACCCGCAGCCACCACCGTGCCCGCCCCTTCATTACCCGCTGGAAGCCATTGGCCCACTCGAGTCTTCATGGCGCGCATCATGGCGTCTGGTACCGGCAAACTCACTGCAGGAAAACCATTTCGCTCACTGGCTGTGGCTGTATCGGTATCTAATATGCCAAACATCAATCCCAAATCTGACGGATTAATAGGAGCTGCCTCAACCTTGATCAAAACCTCATCAGGTCCCGGATCGGGAATATCCACTTCAAACAGCGCGCATTCAATCGTATTGTTTTCATGCACACAGGACTGCAGTTGTAGGCTTTTCATAGCCAACCTCGCTTAACTTAAGGGTGAGTAGTGAGTTCGTTTTGCCGCAACAGCTCGGGCTTGCGACCAGCCCTTTGGTCATAAATAACCGCGTAGGCGAGCACATTTTGAACGTATTCGCGAGTTTCCTTGAAGGGCAAACTTTCAATCCACTGATCCGTAGGCACCTCGGAGTCCACCCAGCGACGGACGCGGTGTGGTCCCGCATTGTAGCCAGCCAATGCCTTAGGACGATGCTGCGAAAAACGGTCCAGCAAACCGCGGTAATAATGGGCGCCTATCGAAACGTTGTATTCTGCCTGGTGCAGCTGAGTGCTCCGAAAAACAATTCCCTGTTGCCGCGCTACCATCTTTCCCGTACTCGGCATCACCTGCATTAATCCCAACGCCCCCACCGGCGATCGCGCCAACGGGTCCATTGCACTCTCTCGCCTAGCGATGGACATTAAGTCAGTAATCGAGACTGATTCTGCCTCTGCGTAGGCCTGAAAAATAGGTTGAAACGCCTCTGGAAACCTGAGATCCAGCTCATCCCATGCCCCTGCACTATTGGCTGCATGGATCGCGTAATAATTCCAGCCTCGCTGCCTTGCGATTCGCGCCGCAGCAACTTTCTGTGAGTCACTCAGAGCCCCGATCAGTGTGTGCCACTCCAAGCGGGCGGCATCAGCTTCCTCCAAAGCCAGTAGTTCTATGATTCTCGCAACGGCGGGGTCATCAAAATCATTCTCACTCGCTGAGACGGCGGCTGACAATTGATAAGGTCGCTGCAAACTCTGAGCCGCTAAAAATCCGTAGTAGCTGCGTTTTTTAGCGAGTTCTTCTAGGTTTTGTTCGGCCGCTTCTTGTTCTCCCAGATTCAGCTGTGTTTTGGCCAGCCAATAACGCCATCTATCGTCTTGTCGAGCGACACTGCTCAGCCACCCCAGGCCCTCGCTCACCGCTATCCAATCTGTTTTTTGAATGTTTTGCCGCAGATAAATCTCTGTCAATTCATCATCTCGAAGCCGAGCCAGGGTCTCAACAATCCATGGCTGTGGCGCAGCACTTTGGGCAAAAAGACTATGGCGAACAATGAGTGTCTCCATGGCCTGCAACTGTAAATCACTAAAAGGCTGTGAACCGCGGGTTTTTTCGAGTGCCTTTTTGGCTTCGCCAGGATTCACTCTCGCAAGCCTGCGTATGCCAACCGTTACTAGCTGGGCGTGATGAACATCGGGGGCATGCACACTTTTTGTCAGGAGATCGGGGCGTCGATAGACCGCACCCAATTCATCTAAAAGCAGTGATAATTTTGGCGAAGCAAAGCGCTTTAAGTAACGAATGAGATGAGGCGTCCTCGCATCAAAGGCTTTGAGCGCTCGGGACCAAACCAACGCATCATCGGGGCCAGGCCCCTCACTCATCCAGCGCTCAAAAAGAATATCGCAAGCCGCGTCTTGAGACTCCCCAACGTTCCAAAGCGCCGCCGCGCCTTGCCACGCTTCATCGACATCTCCCACCGTCCGCTGGGCCCGGTAGTAGTAGCACTGTAACTCAACATCTCGAGGCACGCTCTGAGCGACACTCAAAAATGCGTCCCAGTGACGATCTCGACCTTTGTGCAGAAGGTAGGCATGACGAAACTTATCGTAAAGCGGTGTTCCTCTAGCGGCCATTAAAAAGGCTTGCGCATCACGAGGCCCCAAACTGTGTATTTGTCCAATAAGCGCCTCATAATCGAGGTATTGAACCAAAGGATAATCGGCCAACTGCTCTCGAGCAGCTCGATATCGAGGCCCCATACCGGTTCGGAGTTCAGTCAGAGCATCGTTATAAAGCAAACGTTGTGACAACAGGTCTGGTCGGTTATCGGCAAAAGCCACCGAAGATTGAGTCGGCATCGTCGACGCCATCACATAGGTTCCACACCCGCCAACCACACAAAGGGCTATCATCAGAAGCCCAACACCACGTGTCACAGTACGATTTACCTTAAAATAATGGCCAACCCCATTAGCATGGCTGTTGGCACTGCCAATTTCAAATCCCTGGGTTAGCATAGGGGCTTGATCAATGCTTGCCTACAAAGGTTTCAAAAAATAGTGACAAACAGCGCAGTACGTCTCACTCAATACAGCCACGGTGCTGGATGCGGTTGCAAAATAGCACCCGATGTTCTTGGCGAAATACTTTCAGGTAGCCGAATTAATCCAGATCTATACCCTGATTTACTGGTGGGTAACCACAGTCGTGATGACGCCGCAGCTGTTGATCTCGGTGATGGCCGAGCCGTGCTGACAACGACCGATTTTTTTATGCCCATTGTTGATGACCCCTTTGACTTTGGTCGGGTAGCCGCCACTAATGCCATCAGCGATATCTATGCGATGGGAGGGCGCCCCCTGGCTGCCATCGCGATTCTAGGTTGGCCCGTTGATAAGCTGGCGCCTGGTATAGCCGCCAAAGTCGTCGCAGGCGGTCGCAGCGTATGCGCGTCTCTAGGCTTTCCACTGGCAGGTGGGCACAGCATTGACTGTCCAGAACCCATTTTTGGGCTAGCAGTCACCGGTGAAGTTGCCATAGACCATCTAAAACGCAATAGCACAGGGTGCGTCGGTGACAACCTGTACCTGACAAAGCCTCTGGGCATTGGAATTCTTACTACCGCAGAAAAACAAAACAAGCTTCAGGACCATCATTTAGGGATAGCGACTCAGCTTATGTGCCAACCCAATCAGATCGGACAGCAGTTAGCTGCGATCCCGGGCGTCAATGCCATGACTGATGTCACTGGCTTTGGCTTGCTCGGTCACTTACTGGAATTTTGCGAGGGTGGTAACCTCAGCGCACAACTTCATAGACCTGCGGTGCCCCTCATAGAAGGGCTATCGGATTATCTCGCTCAAGGATGCACACCAGGGGGGACAGCTCGAAACTTTAACGCCTGCCGTGACCACACGACTTCTTTTTCAGCACATGATCAAGCGATCTTTTGTGACCCTCAAACAAGTGGGGGCCTCCTCCTGGCGGTTGCTGCTCACGGAACTGATGAGGTAGAAAAGCAGCTTAAAGCCGCGGGATTACCCCACCATAGCATCGGCAAATTAGAACCGGTCACCGGGAATCGCTGCCAAATTCGACTCACAGGCTAATCATATCGTGCCGTATATCGATGATTTTCCCGCACTATTTCGAAATCAGATGCCGCTGATCGATACTCGAGCACCGATTGAATTTAATCGAGGCAGTATGCCAACGGCGATTAATTTACCGCTCATGAACGACGCTGAGCGCGAGTCAGTCGGTCGATGCTACAAGTACGATGGGCCGGAAGCAGCAATTGCACTGGGGCATCAACTGGTGACGGGCAGTTTGCGTGAAGCTCGTATTGCGGCATGGGTCGCATTCGCAAAAGCGCATCCACAAGGCGCACTGTTTTGCTTTCGCGGCGGAATGCGCTCGGAATTGTCGCAGCAGTGGTTGAAGAATGCCGGCATCAACTACCCGCGTATTCGCGGTGGTTATAAAGCACTCAGGCGCTGGTTGATTGACTCCAGCGAAACAATTTATACGAAACAACCCTTCATTGTGGTGGCAGGAAAAACAGGATGCGCTAAGACTAGGCTGATAAACCATGGAAACTCAGGGAAGAGACTACCCGGCGGGATTGATCTTGAGGGCCTTGCCAACCATCGAGGCTCATCCTTTGGACGCCGAGATGGAGGCCAACCTACCCAACTGAACTTTGAGATCGCCGTTGACCTTGCGCTTTTTAATGCCAACGAAGAACCGGTACCCCACATAATCGCCGAGGATGAAAGCCGGCTGATTGGTCGCTGCGCCCTGCCTCAGCACCTTCAAGATTGCCTAAAGACTGCACCAATGGTAGCCGTTGACGCCACTCTGGAGGCACGAGTTGAGCACTCTTTTGAGAACTATATTTTGGCGAATCTTGCCGACTTAGAAGCTCGCCTAGGCAACACCGATGAAGCTTTCGAACACTTCTCCGGTGATCTTTATGCCGCCCTTGATCGAATACAAAAACGGCTGGGAGGTGTACGCCACAAGGCGATCACTCGCCAGCTTGAGGACGCGATTACCGCACATCAGAGAGGAGACACCGCTGCACACCAAGGTTGGATTGCATCATTACTGCGCGATTACTATGACCCCATGTACAACTATCAGCTCGAAAACCGTAAAGAGCGCATTGTTTTTCGCGGGGACGAGCGCGAAGTCGCGGAATTTCTCATCAGCAAACAGGGGGCAGCTAACCGCGGCTGAGCACACTCAAAACTTCAAGATGAGGTGTTTGTGGGAACATATCTAGGGGGGTCACCCGTGCCAAGCTAAAACCTTCAGCCATAAAATCTCTACAGTCTCGGGCCCAAGTGGCAATATCACAGGCTACGTAAATTACGGTTTCTAACTCGGTCATCGCCCTGAGAAATGGCGCACGCACCTTTAGTCCCTCTCTAGGAGGGTCCAATACCAACACCCTTGCGTCGCTAATTTGACTTATCCAACGCTCTACAGCGGGTTCAGAAAATAAATTAAGCGCATGAGCCTGAATCCGATCTGGCGCTATCTCAGACAGGTGACGTAGTGCCTTGTCATCACCTTCGACGGCCACCACCGTCCTAAAATGCGCGGCCAATATTTCCGTGAAGTTGCCTGAACCTGCAAAGAGTTCAAGAACCGACGCATCCTCAGGGATTGGCGCGATAACCCTCGCTAACCAATCGCGCATGACAGTATTTTGTCGAGAATTTCCCTGACGAAACGAAAGGCGTTTGCGCATTGACGGGGTGTTCAAGCTATCGTCGATATCAATCGTCTGCCACTGCTGTCCCCGCACGCGCCAAGCCGAGTTGGGTAACTCAGCTCTTAACGCAGTTAGCATCTCGGCGTTACGGACACTCAGGATAGGACAGGCCGCAATATCAACGAGGGTGCGTGTTCCCGCCGCCAAATAACCCAATCGCGCACCGTCAGTTTTTAACTGCGCCCGATTTCGATAGCCCAACTCCTCCGGGGCCGCTAATAATTCATCAGCTTGCACGAGATGACTTCCTAAACCTGCTAACGCTGAGTCAAGGCGTCGCAATTTAGCAGAGCTCTGGGCCTCGTAAGACATAAACATCCACGGGCAGCCGCCACAATGATCGGTGTCGTAGCCATGATGCGAGCACGAAGCTAATCGGCGCTGTGGGTCGGCCTGCTTTAGGGTTACAACCTGGCCCAACCCCACTTTACCCTGTCGACCTACAACCCGAATTTCCGCCACTTCATTCAACCAAATCCCGGGGACAAAAAACGTCCGGCCATCGGGGTGGCTTACAACACCACGACCATCACTGGTCAAGTCACGTACGCGTCCTTCAAAAACGCTCTCATGCTTGAAGTTCACCGGATTTCTTTTTGCCGTTCGCCGTTGTTTAGGCATAATTTTGCCGAGCACCACCTTTTAATAATGACGGTAAATCCAATCCCTATTATTCTCATCTGTGTCGGCGGAGTCACCGATAAATCTGCCATGGCTCAAGGGCAGCAAAGGCCCCGCCACGGCTCTGGATCGTACAGCAGTAAGGAGCTCATTAACTCAACAAAAGCTTACGCGATCACTCTGTCAGCTGATTAAACTACACGATAACTCGCCGAGGCATAAATCGGCGTAATCACGCACGAGTACCCACCTGAGATCGCAGAATAGTCAAAAACCATTCAAACCACCAAGGCTCGAAGTTGTGCCTTCCCGACAATGACTATCAATCATCTACGCTATCTCACTCGAAGTGATCGTCAGCATTTGGTCCCGGATAGACTTAGGGCTTATCATTGCCACCTCCGCCCGTGGCACAGCTGGATAGCGCGGCCCCCTCCTAAGGGGCAGGTCAGAGGTTCGAATCCTCTCGGGCGGGCCATTTTTTAACCAAGCATTAGCGTCATCAACGACATGCTTTGCCCTTAACCTACGATAACATGCTCACTCCCTAGCGATTGGCCACTCACCCTCACTAGATGAGAGGCTCAACATTGATCATCACCTCCAACCGCAGGGGTCACTTCATGCTACAGCAGCATTAGTTACACTCAGTGAAGCCCAGTGTAACCAGCATCTAACAGCGGCGAAAAATAACAGCGGCGAAAATCGTTAGCACTGCCTAACGGGGCAAACATTGACTCAAAGAGATCTTACTGATGGTGCAAGTTCACACACTACCCGATTGGTCCCGTGCTCACGGCGCACCGCTATTTGCCGCAACACTGCGTGCGCGGCCAGAAGATTTCCAAGTCACTGAAGAGCTAGGCTGGGAACCCAGTGGTGACGGCGAACACGATTATCTTTTTATCGAAAAAATGGGTGCCAATACACAATGGGTCGCCAAACAGTTGGCAAAATACGCCAAGGTACCGCTAAAAGATGTGGGTTTCTCAGGGCTGAAAGATCGGCATGCTATTACTCGACAATGGTTCAGTGTGCCCCGGTGGAATACTCCTGATTGGGGAGAATTGAGCCTAGCGGGTATTGAGATTTATCGACTAGAGAGACATCGCAAGAAGCTTCGACGTGGTGCTCACCGAGGTAACGCTTTTGCGATTATGCTGCGAAGTTCCCACAATCTAGATATTACACCAATAAAAGAGCGTATTAACCAGCTAACGACGCTAGGAGCTCCCAACTACTTTGGTGAGCAGCGTTTTGGTCGTAATGGGGGAAATTTAGGCTTGGCAGAAGACTGGTCTCGAGGCAAGCGTTTACCTCGCGAGCAGCGGGGCCTTGCAATATCAACGATTCGCTCCTTCACTTTCAATACCCGGCTTTCTGAGCGCGTTGCTCAGACAACATGGAATCAGTTACAACCCGAGGATAAAGCCAACCTCGAAGGTTCTGGCAGTGTGTTTGAATTTTCTGAGATTGATTCCAAGCTGATCGAGCGATGCCAGACTTTGGACATACACCCCTCAAGCGTGCTGGTCGGCGATGGCTCTAATTTTCAACCCAGTCACTGGCACACAGCCTTTGCAAGGGCGCGCATACAAGAGGGCCAGCGCAGTTTGAGGCTCAAAGTACAGGCCCTCTCCATTGACATATCGAAGACAAATATTTCACTGTCTTTTTCACTGGGTCGGGGAGCTTATGCCACAGCGGTGCTGCGTGAACTCTGCACTTGGTAGTTAGCGATCGAGTTATCAAGGTTTCACAGACTTTAAGAGCACCCAGCGGACGCTGCTATATTTACTTCAACCGCGGCACCAGCTTTACATTAATATCTGGCGAGATCCCTTGGCTTAATCAAGCACGGCATTGCCAGGAAAGCAGTGAACCACTCCACTTATACCTTGCTAACTAAAGCGCTGAAAACCACTAACAGGGCATTGCAAAAGTGTTGCTTTTGCGAAGTGCTTAAGCTTAAGCCCTCAGCGTCATCGCATGTCATCGCTTCTACCGAGCCGACTGTACTCATAAGACCCTGCAATATTTCCAAAGCAACCGCACTATGTCCGTCAAAATAGGTCTCAAGGGCATCTTTGGGAACGCCATCAAAAGCGAGATGGCAGTGCATAAAAGCCTCTTTCACCGCGCGAGTAGGCTCT
>CALKNZ010000082.1 GCA_938091995.1 uncultured Luminiphilus sp.
CTGACCGCTCCGTATATGCACGCCGGTAACTTTGACTCCCTGCGGGAGACCGCAGCCTTTTACACCGGCGGACGAGGCCACGCAGTGCCCGAGGGAGAAGACCTAAGGCTGCATTGGCACATTTGGAATCCTGAGCTGACCGACAACGAGCTCGATCGTCTAGTCGACTTTTTGCACACCCTCACTGACCAGGCGTTTCTTCCCGAAATACCCAACCAATTGCCCTCGGGGCTTCCCCCTGCGCGCGCTGCAGGACTTGCCCTAAAGGGTAAGACTGCGTTACACCGTCATTCTAATAACGATGCTCAGCTAGCGGCCCCACTAGCGGTAACACTAGCGGCTCAACTAACAGCTCAACCAAAGGCACTGCCATGACACCCTCACAACCAACCTATTTCCACTCGCCCCTTGCCCGTTTCGGCTTTAAGACGCTATTGATTCTTTTGGCGTGCGCTATGGGTAACAGCTACGCGGCTGTCCACGATGTTCGAGAAGGCGATTCAATTCAGGCTGCTGTTGAAGCGGCGAAGCCCGGTGACATTATTCAGGTGCATCCGGGCCTGTATCGAGAAACCGTTTACGTCGACAAAGATGACATCACCCTGCGTGGCGTGGTCAAAGACGGCGAATGGCCCAATCTCGAGGGTGACAAGCAGCTCAACGACGCCATTTTGTATTCGGGCAATGGCTTTACCGTAGAGTGGTTCAAAATTACGAATTACAAGGGCAATGCCATCATGGGGCAGGCCGGCAATAACTTTTCTATCCGCAATAACTGGGTCGTTGACACTGGGGTATACGGCATCTTCCCGGAATTTGGTGAAAATGGGCTCATCGAAAACAACGTGCTCAGCGGTATTGAGGACGCAGCCATTTATGTGGGCATGAGTGATTACATTGATGTTCGCAACAACCGGGTCTTCGATAACGTCGCCGGTATTGAAATCGAAAATAGCCGTCATGCCTTGGTTGAAGGCAACATTGCCCACAACAATACCGGCGGCATCTTAGTGTTCATTACACCGGGTCTGCCGATTAAAACCTCTTACGATGCGATTGTTCGTCGCAACACCGTCATCAACAACAACACGCCCAACTTTGCCATTCCCGGATCTTTGGTTGCGGGCATTCCCTCTGGCACCGGCATGCTGATCTTGGCCGGTGATGACGTGATTATTGAAGACAACATTATTACGGGCAACAACACCGCGGGCATTATTGTCACCAGCCAAGACTTCGCAACCGACGTTGCCGGTGACCCAGACTCCGACCCGAATCCTGATCGCGTCCAAATTTTGGATAACGTGATGTTCGATAACGGCAATGACCCCGCTACCGAAGTCAAAGCATTAATGCTGACGCAGTTTTCAACCACCGGCCCCGACATATTGGCTTACAAAGGGGCCGCCCATGCTGATCGGGAGAGCTGTATTAGCCGAAAGTCGGCCTACCGAACTTTTGGCCTTGGTGATTGGGGCGACTGCAATAGCCCAACCGTTCGCGCCGCCGACGCCGTAGACTCGGCCCCCGCCTTAGCGGGCACGACACGGGGCGTGAGTACCAAGATGCTATCTGAGCCCGCAGCCCCCCGAGTAATTACCGTCGATGCCAACGGCGCCAAGCTGGTCTATCAGGGTATTTGTGCCGGCTGCCACACCTACAACGTGCGCATGATTGGCCCCCCCGTTATGGCCATAAAGGCGCAATATGGTGAGGATGCCAGCGCTATTGCTCAGTACATTGCAGCCCCCGAAAAAAAGCGCCCAGATTTTCCCACCATGCCACCCCAGAATCACCTGTCTGAAGCAATGCGACTGGAAGTTGCCAAGTACATGCTAACCCTGAACAAATAAGGCCGCAGGGCACATTCGGTCTGCAACAGCTAGACTGAGTATGGTGTTGGGCAGCCATTATGGGCTGCGGTTAAGCCACGATTAAGCGTTGCCTGAAAGCGGCAGACTCACCGTTGCCTTCGAACCCAACTCGGTGCGCGTCAGGGTGACCGCTCCACCCATTGATGCCGCAAGGCTGGCACAAACCGTCAAGCCAAGGCCTGCATGACTACCGTCTTCGGCTGTGGTGACAAAAGGCAGAAATGCGCGGTCGGCAATTTCTGGAGCCACCCCACCGGCGGCGTCCTCAATGGTAATAGTGAGCTGTTGCGCTTGTACGGTCTCTACCACCTTTACCCAGCGTGGGGGTAAACCCTCTTCCTCAAGCAGAGGGTTACGTTGCGGGGCCTCACCATAAGCCTCAATCGCGTTATCTAACAGGTGAACCACCAACTCCTGAAAGGCCGCTGGTGAAGCTTGTATGGTTTGGTGCTTATCTTTGGAACTGCCTTCGGAACTGTTTTCGGTGCGGTTATCAGTAGTGTCCTCGACGCTATGAATAGGTTCGATATCTGCGCTGGTGAACCGTTTGGCCATCAATTCTAGGGCCGTTGTCAGGGCCTCGGTGGGATTAATGTTCGTGGTGGCCTCGGTATTGGTTGGGGAAAACGCCTTCATACCCCCTACCAGTCGTGCAGCCCTCGCTATTTGAGTGTCAATGCGCTCCAGTTTCTGTAGGGCTGACTCGGCGTCTAGGGTGTCTTTTTGAATAGCGCGACGCAAATTAAATGCCGCCATACGAATGACATTGAGGGGTTGATTAATTTCATGGGCGGCACTGGCCGCAAGTTTACCCACGGAGGCCAAGCGCGCGCTGTATTGCAAGCGGTTGGCAAGCTCCTCAGGGGTTGGACAGTCATCGTCTGAAGACAAAGTCAGGTTCCTTGCGTCAACTCTAGGAACTTTTGATCATGCCAGAGTCCAATGGGCTGGCATACCTTGTCGGGAATCGGTAGGGTTTGCCCTCCTCATTAATGCAAAACACCACAGGAAGGATTTATGGATACAAACAGCCTTTTTTCTCTAGAGGGAAAGACCGCCCTGGTGACGGGTGGATCAAGAGGCATTGGCCTCATGATTGCCAAGGGCTTTATTGCGCAGGGTGCCAAAGTTTATATTTCATCACGAAAAGCTGAGGTCTGTGACCAAGTCGCGGCAGAACTCGGTGATCACTGCTATTCCCTGCCCGCTGATATCTCTACCGTTGACGGCTGTCGTGCTCTCGCCGACGCTATAACCGCGAAAGAGCCCAAGCTTGATATTTTGGTCAATAATGCCGGCGCAGCTTGGGGCCAAGATTTTGAAGCGTTTCCAGAGAAAGGCTGGGATAAAGTCATGGACCTTAACGTGAAGTCACTGTTCTTTTTGACACAGGCACTGTTCCCAAACTTGAAGGCCGCGGCCACAGCGGCGCGTCCTGGCAAAGTCATTAACATAGCTTCAGTTGACGGATTGCGCCTGAACCCCTGGGAAACCTACAGCTACCAAGCCTCTAAGGCTGCCGTCATTAATCTCACCAAGCGCCTGTCAGCACGCCTGATCACCGACCATATCAATGTAACGGCCATTGCGCCGGGTGCTTTCGCCTCTGAGATGAACAGAGCAGCTCGGGACTTCGGCGATGCCATTGCCCCTGGAATCCCTAGCGGTCGTATTGGTGCCGATGAAGATATGGCCGCTGCGGCCATCTACCTCGCGGCAAGGTCTGGAGATTATGTCGTTGGCGAGACCGTGGCCGTTGACGGTGGCGTGGTTAACGCTTCCCTGCCTGATGCCTGGGAACCTGCCTGATTGAACTTAAATTCGGCGTGCGGCCCAAAC
>CALKNZ010000083.1 GCA_938091995.1 uncultured Luminiphilus sp.
GTACTGTTGAGTGCCTCGACCATAGCGGCAACGTGTTCTGGCGTAGTGCCACAACAGCCACCGATGACGGTAGCACCGGCATCACGTGCGAAAACAGCGTATTGCGCCATAAGCTCAGGGCTTCCGTGATAGTGAATGGCGCCATCGACATACTCGGGTATACCGCAGTTTCCCTTAGCCGCCACAGGTATTGCTGAGCGGGTTGCTAACAGCTCACAGGTGGAGTGCATCAATTCCGCCGGACCCACACCACAGTTAGAACCCATTACGCTCAGCCCTAACTCCTCTGCGCAACGCGCAAAGTCTGTCGGGGTGATACCCATCATAGAGCGCTTAGCGGTATCAAAAGTCATCGTTGCACAAACAGGTAACCCAGTTTTTTTACCCGCTTCTGCCGCCGCTGCAACCTCTTCATTAGCAGACATGGTCTCGATCCACAGAACGTCGGCACCACCTTCGGCTAGGGCTTCCGCTTGCTCTGTGAAGCAGGCAACGGCTGCCTCATAGGTTAATGCTCCCATGGGCTCAAACAGCTCGCCAGTAGGGCCAATAGAACCCGCTACTAGCGCTTTTCGACCGGTTTTTTGAGTATGTGCTGTCACCGCTTGTCGCGCCAATGTGGCCGCAGCAATATTTAATTCACGGACACGATGCTCAGACTGGTGCAGCTTCAAGCGCAATGCATTACCGCCAAAGCTATTGGTAAGAATAAGATCAGATCCCGCGGTCAAAAACTCACCATGCAGCCAGAGCACATCTTCAGGCTTCTCCAAACACCACAGTTCAGGCGGATAACCCGCCTCTAAGCCACGACCAAAGAAATTAGAGCCGGTGGCGCCATCAGCGACACACCAGCCTTTAGTGGCAATCAGTGCTGAGATTGGATTTTCCATGACGGCGATCCTGTGCGTACCAAGGTGCGAACGCGCGATGATACCTAAATACTTACGCTATGAATTGGCAATTTTTCGGCGGCCCACCGCGCACTACTGACTGGGACCCGTCGCCGCCCCACCCTGTCCCGCTCTGGCGCGCATCTGCAGCATCTGTTGCATTTGCTGCATCATGCGATCGATGGTGAAGCTTGCGGTAGGCTGGCGCGGTGGAAACTGCTGAAAGGTTCTCAGCCACTTTCCCACTTCTTGTTGGGTTGGTACAAACAGCCACAGTTGATCGGCAAAAAATCGCGAATATAAGCTCGAATCAATTGAGGTTTCATAAGGGTCAGTTCGCAGGTTCACAATACGCGGAAAATTCAGCGTCTCCCTAGGACCACCCCAACCCTCCATCTGAAAAGCGAAATGGATTTTCCAGTCGTTCCAACGCATGGCGTTTAAATTGGCATTGTCATCGAAATAAAAGACCGTGCTGCGCTTGCTCGCACCCTTACCAGCGAGAAGTGCGCCTTGATCATAGCCGTCAAGATGAACTCTAAAGGTTTTGTCGCCCGCGCGATGGCCCTGTTTTAGTTTGGCACCAATATCCGGCTCACCGGCAGCTGCAAGCAGGGTAGGCAGCCAATCCTGATGGGACATAATGCCGTTAATCACGCTTCCGGGGGCCACAACCCCTGGCCAGCGAACCAATGCCGGCACTCGAAATCCACCTTCCCACGTAGAACCTTTCTCTCCCCGGAAGGGCTCTGCCCCGCCATCCGGATAGGTATTGGTCTGAGAACCGTTGTCGGTCGAGTAGACAACAACGGTGTTATCGGCAATACCCAAAGATTCCAACCGGTCCAGCACGCGCCCCACATGATGATCGTGCTCTTTCATGCCGTCGGCATACAAACCATAGCCCGAGCTTCCCTCCCATTGAGGGGCCAATCGAGTCCACACGTGCATGCGCGTAGTATTGAGCCACACAAAAAACGGCTTGCCGCTGTTGTGAGCCTTCTCAATAAAATCCAGAGCGGCATTCGTAAATTCTTCATCGGCGGTTTCCATACGCTTGCGGTTGAGGGGACCGGTGTCTTCAACCTTGCCATCACTGTAAGAGTGAATAACACCACGAGGCGCAAATCGCTTATGGAATTCTGGATCTTTGGGATAAAAGTACGTCTCGGGTTCCTCTTCGGCATTGAGGTGATAGAGGTTGCCGAAGAACTCGTCAAATCCGTGGTTACTGGGCAGAAATTCATCTTTATCACCCAAATGATTTTTACCAAACTGACCGGTGGCATAACCTAGGGGCTTAAGCAGCTCGGCTATGGTGGGGTCCTCCGGCTGAAGGCCAATATCCGCACCCGGCAGGCCCACTTTGAGCAAGCCCGTTCGCAATGGATGCTGACCCGTGATAAACGCGGAGCGGCCTGCGGTGCAACTCTGTTCACCGTAGTAATCAGTAAACATGGCGCCCTCTTGGGCAATCCGGTCGATATTAGGGGTTCGACTGCCCAGCATGCCGCGATGGTAGACGCTAATATTTGACCAACCGATATCGTCGCCCCAAATAACAAGAATGTTGGGTTTATCGCTGGTCGAGCTCGCGGCATAACTGGAAATAGCCACCAGCAATAAAACAAATAGTGGCTTGAAAACCCTTATCATCGTCATTCCCTCACTGCTTTTTAGGCTCGGTGCTCTATCGATACACTTTTTAGCTATCACCGGTGTTATAAAACCCTCGTCTGCAATTAACCAGCTGGAGAGCGCGCATTATTGTTGTAGTAAATCATCCCCTCGCAGACTTCGATATTGCAAGACCCAATCAGCATGATCATCAGGTCCGTTTGGACCTATCTTCCCCTCAGCCGATTCAAGCAGGGCTTGTGGATCGTATTCGATACCTTCTTTGAACACTCGATTCACATTTCGGGTCGCCTTGATGTCTTGTATTGGATCCCCCTGCACGACAACCAAGTCAGCGTGCTTACCCACTTCGATAGAGCCCAGACGATCATCGACACCCAGAGCTCGGGCACCATTTAAGGTCGCAGCCTGCAAAACGACGGCATTAGGAAGGCCCGCATCGCTCATTGCCCATAGCTCACGGTGATAAGCAAACCCAGGCAGCAGCAGGGTATAGACCGGCTCATCCGTTCCCACCACGAGCAGGTCGCGGCCACCCGATTCATAAAGCAAAGTAAGCTCTAACACGCGCTGGGCAAATTCTTCAGCGTCAGACTCAGGAGGCGGATCCCCTCGCTCACGAAGAAGTCCCTGAGCATAAGGGGTAAAAAATTTCGCCTCATCAGTCCAAAGCATGTCGTCGGGGTGGGCTCGGCGTTCGTTAATACCACCGTACATTTGGAGATTAGCGTCGTAATGCACACCGTGCTCGATCATAAGATCAATAACTTCGGGGAGCTCGGCACTTAGCGCACCACCGCTGCCCAAAGTCAGCTGATGCTCCACACGATCGAGACCCATTAGAATCGCCTGTCGCAGATCAACGTCGTACTCCACCTTGTAATTCGCCAAATGTGATGCCGCTGTCATTCCGTGTTTGTGCGCTTGATCTAACAGAATACGCATCTCTTCCGGCGTGGCCTGCTTAATCTTGATACTGACAACCCCAGCACGGTGCCAGATATCAACCTCGTTACGGATCTCAGCCTCGGTAATATCATTAGGCCAACCGATACAGGGGTCTGAGGCAACTTTGACACTATATTCGCAACGAAACGCCCCAAAATAGGGGCCTGAAGCAAATAAACGAGGGCCAGTCGCCGCGCCAGCATCAATGCGATCACGCTGGGCAATAACCCGCTCTGGGTAGTACTCTCCCGCCGACCACGTTGCGGTAACGCCGTTAGCGAGGAATAAAGCACCGTTATGAATCACTTCTTCAACACGGCCTTCATCAACCAGGTCCAAATTGTAATGCGCGTGTAAATCGAACATACCCGGCAGGATTGTCTCGGAGCTGCTGAGTGTAATCACACGTGTTTTAGGGGCATCAAGGGTTGCCCAATCAATACCCAGCCCAACGATTTTACCGTCACGAATGAGAATTCCCGGATTGGCTAGGCGTTCATCACTAAATCCGTCAAATAGCCATCCTCCCTCAATGACCGTGTCTGATAGGTCAACTGACGAGGGATGAATCCATTGAGCAAAAGCAGGCTGTGAAACCAGTAAGAAAATCGCCGCTCGTAAGACGAGTAATACGCGCACCATGAGAGACCTCCTTGCTGTTAACTCTGTAACGTTAGACGTTAACACTGAAAGCACTCTGAGGTTCAGTACCCATAGGCCGCAGCGGGCTGCGCCTTAGGCTACATCGATCTACCCCTTACGCCATAGAGAACGGCATACAAGACCGGAATCACTCCTAGAGTGAACACCGTCGATACCAGCAACCCCCCCATAATGGCGAGGGCCATAGGCTCCCACATTTCCCCGCCCCCAAGATAGAGAGGCAACAAACCCAGTACCGTCGTCGCCGTCGTCAAAATAATGGGCCGAGAACGCTGCACTGCAGCGTTTAGAATAGCGTCGAGGTGTGCCTGCCCAGCCGCCAGCTCAAGCCCAATACGCTCCAACAAAACAATAGCGTTGTTGATCACAATGCCCGCTAAGGACACCACACCAAGCAGCGTCATAAAACCAAAAAACGACTGTCCCACTAACAAACCTACCACCACACCGATCAGCCCCAGGGGAATGGTCATTAAAATAATTATGGACTTCCGCAGCGAATTAAATTGGCTCACTAACAGCAAAATTATAATAAAAGCAGCAATAGGCAGCTTATTGGCAATCGCTGTATTGGCATCCCCTGAACTCTCACTCTCACCCCCAAGCTCTATCGCAATACCCGAGCCCCAAACATCACGCTGAGACTCGAGCCAAGGTATCAGCAAGGACATACGATCAGCGGCCGTGATACCCGGATCCAGCTGAGCGGATACTGCGACGGTTCTAACCCCGTCTCGACGATAAACCTTGGCAATATCCCAAACGAGCTTTACATCAGCCACTTGGCGTAGCGGCACCGCCTGCCCGCTGGACTGGTTGTACACAGACAGCGAACTCACTTTATTGATGTCGTGCAAGGTCGATGCCTTAGACCGCAGTACCACGGGAATGACACTCTCGCCCTCGCGGTATTCGGTAAGCTGAATTCCCGTTAGTCCCGCTTGCATTGACAGCGCAATATCCTGATTGGTGATACCAACGCGTACCGCGCGCGCTTGATCAATACGAACCTCAATCTTTTTCTGTCGCTGTCCCCAATCGTCAGCAATAGTTCGTAATCCCCCGATCTTCTGATACTGTTTTTTGATTGCCTCTACTGCCGCGAACAACGTCATGGAATTAGACCCTGAGACTCGAATCTCTATCGGATTATCGACGGCCGGTCCGTTTTCAATCAGCCGCGTCTTTAGCTCGAGATCGGGGTATCGATCTTCGCTAAAGGTTTCGAGCGCACGTCTGAGGTTAGCTATAACAGCAGGCGACTCGACATTGACAACCATCAACCCAAAGCTCGAGGTTGACGGAACCGGGTTATGGGACAGCACAAATCTTGGGCCGCCACTACCCACATAAGCAACCCAATCCTTGACGCCATGGTCACGATCGGGGTCAGTCTTTAACTGCTGCAGATATTGCTCAGCCTCGGCAATAATTCGTTGAGTCTTGGAAATAGCCGTGCCAGTAGGCAGTTCGAATTCAACCGTAAAGTATGCGCGGTCCGACGGAGGGAAAAACAGCTTCGGTACCAACTCAAATCCACGCAAGGCCACTATAAAAACTATAGCCGTCAACCCTAAAGTGACCCATCGATAATGAAGCAGCCCCGCCAAAACGTTGCGATATAGGGATTCCAATAGCGAAGGCTGTTCAACCGTGGCGACCTTGACTCGAAGAAACAGCACGCACAGCAGTGGAATGATAGTAAGTGACACCACCCAGGAGCTCAGTAGCGTGATGGTGACCACCTTAAACAGCGAAGCAGTAAATTCACCCACGCTGGAGTCCGCCAGATAAATTGGCAAAAACGCTGCCGCAGTCGTTAACGATGCGATGAGCAGAGGCATCTTCAATTCCGCCGATGAACTCAACGCAGCTTCAACAGACGACTGTCCTTTTCCCATCCGAACCATGATGCTCTCGGACATCACAATACCGTTATCGACCAGCATCCCTAATGCAATGATCAGCGCAGCCAATGAGATTTGATCGAGTCCAATATTCAGAGATGACATGACTATTATGGACAGCAACATTGTGACCGGAATGAGGCTGGAAACAACAAGACCCGTCCTCAAACCCAGGGTCAACAGCATCACCAAGGTTACGACACCTATCGCCTGCAACAAATTGGCGATAAACCCCTTCACTTTGTCCTCCACCTCTTGGGGAGAGAAACTCACCAAATGAAATTCAACGCCGATAGGGTAGGTATCGTAAAACCCCTTTATCGCGGCTTTAACGGCACGCCCCAGTTCAATGTTATTGCCCCCTTCGCGCATCGCAATAGAAATGGCGATACCGGGCACACCGTTGACGCTTACCAATTCTTCAGGGGGGTCTACGTAGCTTCGATTCAGGGATGCCACATCTCGAAGTTGAAATAACTGATTGGTCTCGGGAAGACGCAATAAAGTTTCGCCAATCTCATCGATAGATTCAAAGTTGCCACTGGGTTCTAGAGAAATTCGTTCATCACCCAATCTGAAGGAGCCACCTGACACCACAATATTTCTCTGCTCAAGAATTTCTGTCAGCAAACCCGGTGATAGTCCTAAATCGGCGAGACGTGCATTGTTATACTCGAGGAAAATGCGTTCCTCCTGCACACCCAAAATCTCAACTTTTGCGGTGTCGCGAAGCTGTAAAAAGACGGCTTTGACCTCATCAGAAATAATATCCAACTCTCTCAGGGTGAAGCCTTCACCGGTGAGGCCAACAACAATGCCGTAAACATCACCAAAGTCATCATTGACTTGGGGAACGGAGACACCTTCGGGCAACTCCTGCGCAATACTGTCGATCTTGCGGCGAAGGTTGTCCCAAATGGGCCGCATCTCGGTATAACTCTCGCGAATGTTGACGCTGACAATTGACACGCCATTGCGAGATTCGCTTTTCACAAAGTCGAGCTCGGGTAGTTCTTTCACCACCTCTTCGATCGGTGATGACACGAGAGACTCAACACGCTCGGCTGCCGCTCCGGGGAAATAGGTGACGACCTGAGCCGTACGGACTGTAAATCCAGGATCATAAGCCCGCGGCATGTTTTTAAAGGCTTGTAGCCCCGCTAAAACAATAACGACCAAGACCATCCAGGTAACGCGGTTATTTTCAATCGCAAGACCGGTGAGTGTCACTGTGCGGACGCCCTCTCGATTCTCACGGGCAAACCGTCCTGAAGTTTGCTCATACCTGCAGTGATCAACTGATCTCCCGCCTGCAACCCTGAGACCACCTCAAGACCTGATCCCGTGAGTCGACCAATACTCAAACGCCGCTGTCGTACCACTGCGGTCGTCGCGCTGTCTGGCACAGCCACAAAAGCAAAGGGGCCGGTCCCGTCCGCCAGTACAGCCTGGGCGGGAACATAGAGTGTGTTGGATGCCTCCGCCCGTGCCGGACTCTCCAGACGAACCGTCACCGACATACCCGGTAATAGGTTGAAATCGGGTGTATTGGGAAATTCAAAGGTGACCTCAAAGGTATTCGTACCGTCTGACGCTCTGGTGGCGACCTCATTGAGTGTTAGCGGAAAGCGTCGGTCAGGAATGGCGTCAAAAAATGCACTGACTTGGATATCTTCTTCGCGACGAGCGCCAATCATGACGCTCTCCGGTACGTCTACCTTCACCGATAATCGAGACACGTCTTGAAGAGTGTAGATCGGCTCCTGAGCCAAAATTTCCTCAAAATTTTCAACGTGGCGTACCGCAATAAAACCTGCGAACGGCGCACGTAATTGAGTGGCTTCCAGATCGCGCTGTGCCGACTCAAAGCTGGATTTTGCGGTACTGGAGGTCGCTTCAAGCCGCTGAAAATCGGACCGGGAAATTCCGCCACTCTTGATGAGCGTTTCACCGCGCTGGAAGTCAGAAAAAGCCTGCTCATACTCAGCCTTACGGGCCCGCAGACGAATATTTTGATCTTTGTCATCGAGTCTGGCTACGAGCTGATTTTTAATCACCTCATCGCCCTCTAAAGCCGAGAGCTCAGCCAACTCTCCAGACACTCGAAAGGCCAAGTTGGCAACTTTGGCTGCCTCTACTTTGCCTGGAAATTCCTGCCAGGCTCCTTGATTGGGACCACCCAAGGTTACTGTTCGCACCAATCTAGGCTTGTATGGTTCGGGGGCTGGACTATCAGACTGGCCACAGGAGATCAGGACCATTGCCAGCAGCATGATGGTCAGGCGCGTCGGTAAAGGTGCCTTTAACATGGTCTTATCGCTCTCCTTCATTCCAGCTGAGTGTACAGAACAGATCTTCCACCCAAGTTATCTTCTTCCCTTTTTACACTCGACCGCGAGATGCGGCGGTACGGTTCAGCCCTGCCTTTAAGCCGTGCCATTTAAGGGTCATGTCCAGAATCTCAATGCGCTGTTAACGCCTCAATCGTTGTTACATGAGCAATAGTGCAACCTCTGGCACCCATTTATGGCGACTTAGACTGGTTAAACAAAGGGGCGCGCTTCTCAATAAAAGCCGCTACCGCCTCTTTGTGATCTTCTGTCTCCACGCAACGCACCAAGCGATCAGCCTCCATCGCAAGGCATTCTCGCAGCCCAGTACGTTGGGCCCGATTGATGTTCTCTTTCATGTAGCCCAACGCTACCGCAGGCCCATTGGCAATGTGCATAGCCAAATCGGAAACGGTAGCAGCCAGTGCATCGTCGGCCACTACCGCATTAAAGATACCCAAATTCAGAGCCTCCTCCGCGGCAACCCGGCGTCCGGTAAAATACAGTTCTTTGGTCTTACTGGGGCCGACTAATTGGTTAAGTAGCCAACTGCCCCCATAGTCTCCGGAAAAACCCACGTTGCGGTAGCCTGTGGTGACAAAGGCAGACTCGCAGGCCACGCGCAAATCGCAGGCTAGCGCTATACAAAAGCCGGCACCGGCGGCGGCACCCGGAAGAGCCGCTATGGTGGGTTTCGTATGTTCGTACAGACGTAAAGTCAGGGTCTCCTGACGATACTGAAGCTCTAGAACCTTCGCCTCATGGCTCGCCTGTTGGGCTTGCGTAGAAGCAAGGTTGTCACCCATACCCGAGATGTCGCCGCCGGCGCAAAATGACGAGCCGGCACCGGTGATGACAATACACCCCACGTCTTGTCGTCCGTCTAAGTCCAACAATATCTGACGGAGGGCCGGCGTCAGCCGGTCAGACAAGGCGTTACGTTTTTCGGGACGGTTGAGTGTCAGGGTCGCGACACGGTTTTCCACAACTGCAAGCAGTTCGTCGGTACCGGTCTCTAATGTCTCCACTTCCCTCACTCCTTTACCTGCCACCAATTACGACTACGACTTCAGTTCGAGACCCGAGAGCTTTCCTTGAGCACGCCACTTTTTCATCAGATCAAAAAACTCTATGGGTCCACCACCATAGAAGGTATTTTGCGGCTGAAACTGCACGTGACCTTCATTGTTGTAGTAGCCGGGGGTACAGGATTTTTGAAAGTCTTCGGTTAGTCGCGCTTTCTGAATGACCGTTTTTACCCAGCTCGCTTCGGCCTTCGCTGTGGCTTCCACCCGAGTGATACCCCGCTTCTTAAGCTGCTCAAGAATATACGCGGTCTGGATACTGTTTTCGTCTAGTGCGAAGGTAAACGCCGCGGTAAAGCCTGATTGCATGGGTCCGAAGAAAAAGCTGTTAGGGAAACCCCGAGCATGAAGACCATGAAACGTAGCCATACCGTCTTGCCATTTTTCAGAGACCGTAAGCCCATTGACCCCCTCAATAGAATAGCCCGCACGTCGAGAATAGTCGGTACCCACCTCGAAACCGGTCGCAAAAATAATACAGTCAACCTCGTATTCCCGACCGTCAAACAGCACGCCTTTTTCTGTGAACGCCTCTACACCCTGCCCGTCAGTATCGACGAGGGTGACATTGCTTTTATTAAACGCCTGAAGGTATTCATCGTGAAAACAAGGCCGCTTACAAAATTGCCGGTAGTAAGGTTTAAGCGATTCAGCAGTGGATTTTTCAGTAATTAGTGCGTCAGCTCTAGCGCGAACTTTTTCCATTTTCTGAAAATCTGCCAGCTCCATTTTCTCGACTAGGCCCATGTATTTAAGCGCTCTATCGGTTAAATATTGCTTGAGCCCACGTTCTCGGCGCTTACCAGAAAAAGCGCCCTGCAGCGCCCACAAGGCAAGCCTCGCTTTGCTAGGCATGTGCTCGCCAAGACTGCCGAATAGATTTCTAAACGCCTCTGTCCAACCATCGCCGACCAAGTCTTCCTCAACCGGAACGCCGGACATAATCGATTCGAAATTGGTTTGCCTTCGCTTTTGCCACCCCGGTGCTTGTTCTGAAATCCATTGAGGGTCTGTCGGTTGATTATTACGGACATCGATCGAAGAGGGTGTGCGCTGAAAAACATACAGGGCTTGGGCCGAGGCCGCTAAATGAGGCACACATTGCACCGCGGTCGCCCCCGTACCAATAATAGCCACCCGCTTGTTTTCGAGACCGCTGAGTCCGCCAAAAGTATCACCACCTGTGTAGGCGTAATCCCAGCGACTGGTATGGAAGGTATGCCCTTTAAATTGATCGATGCCTTTGATGCCAGGCAACTTGGGCCTGTTTAGAGGCCCATTGGAATGAATCACAAAACGCGCATCAAGCTGGTCTCTGCGGTCTGTCTCTACCCGCCAGCGCCTGCGGTCCTCACACCAACGAACAGCGTTTACCTGAGTCTGAAGCAAGGCTTGTTCGTGCAGTTGATAGCGCTGCGCTAAAACCTCGCAGTAGGCCAGAGTTTCCTCGGCATTGGTGTACTTCTGCTTCGGAACAAAACCTGTCTCCTCAAGCAAAGGCAGGTAAACATAGGCCTCAATATCGCAGGAGGCGCCGGGGTAACGGTTCCAGTACCACGTACCCCCAAAACCACCTCCCTTCTCAATGAGCATGAAGTCGGTAATACCGGCCTCGCGGAGTCGAGCAGCCGCAAGCATACCGCCGAAGCCACCACCAATAATGACCACCTCAACTTCCCGAACAAGCGGGTCCCGTTTTAATCCAGGCGTAACATAGGGGTCATCAACGTACCGGGAGAAGTCTCCTGTGACCTCAACATACTGATCGTTGCCGTCGGCACGAATACGCTTATCTCGCTCTAGACGATATTTCTTCCTGAGCTCATCGGGATCAAAGCCAAGAGCGTCGCTGTGTGACCTAGTCGCACTGTTCATAACTTAAATCCTGTATTCCCATGATGGACCTTGTCAAAGCATCATGGACCGAATCCGATACGACGAAACAGGGGAACGCCATGGATTAACTGAATAAACACCACCGCGAGTACATGCAGTGCCGCAAGTGCAATTAGAGAATGGGCCAGCCATTCGTGGATATTTTGCAACCAATCCTCACCCCAAAAGGCATCAAGATCCTGCATCCACCCTGTCACCGCCAGCAATCCGACAAGGGTCAGCATTAAAACAATCATCCAGCTGCCTGCAGCACTGTGGTCTTCGTGATCAGGGTAATCCCCTGCAAGACTGCGCAGATCCTGCAAAACGAGGTGAGGCGCCAAATGTAAACGAGTCAAGCTGGCATCGCCGCGACTCAGGACACCCGTCACCACACGCAGTAACACGGCCGCACCTAAGGCCCAACCCAGCCACTCGTGAAGTTCACCACCCGATTCAAGAACCCAATAATTGACGACAATACCCAGAGCCAACAGCCAGTGGAAGCATCGTATGAATAAATGACGCCGCAACGGTGTTAGTCCACCTCTTTCTTAACAATCGCCGCGTTTGCCATATCAAAATACACTTCAACCCGCTGTTCTTCCCCAGACGCCAAGGTCTCCCAGCCGTAGATTTCGTAGCAATTATCATCGATCTTAAATTTCTTGATGGCAAAACCGTATTCGTTAACAATTTTCTTTTGCAGATCCAGAACACTCATTCGCTCTGTCTCGGCGTACTCGGTGCAATCAGCACCCGCCAGTGCTGCTTGAGAGATCAGCATTAACACACCTAAAAACACCTTTCGCATTGCATTATTCCTCTGTATCAAACGATGATTAATGATTGGGATTCTTTTTCAGCAGACAACCCGTCGACGCCCACTAAAAGGCCAAAGCAAATCCCTGCCCCGTTATAACGCCATCTTTTACTACAAAAATCGGTTGCGGCGCTAGCAAACAAGTCAGCTTTGACTGGGTGGAAAGAGGGAGAATTCGCCCCAAAATAGGCGCGCAATACAAGATTACGATAGCGTACACGCATGCTTGAAAAGCCCCTGAGTTCAAGGAAGCCCAATAGACGCTGAAGGTCTCAGGAATTTGATCAATCTCAAGCCAAGCCCGTCAATCTAACCGACGGCAGCAACATTTTTCTGAAGGTCACCCCGCAACACCTTGCCCATCGGGTTGCGCGGCAGTGCCTCAAGATAGCGAATTTGCTCTGGCAACTTAAAGGTGGCAAGACCCTGTGCTTTCAAAAATTCACTCAGCGCTTCCAGTGAAGGGGGGTGACTGGCGTCCTTAGCCACCAAGCAGACACACACCCGCTCACCCAGTGCCGCGTCAGCATAGGCACAAACAGCCGCCTCGAGTACGTCGGGATGGCCCTCGATCAAAGCATCAAGCTCGGCAGGAGAAATTTTCATGCCACCGCGATTGATGATGTCCTTGCAGCGCCCCACGATACGATAATAGTGGGTGGGATCAGCGCTAATTTCCACGAGGTCTCCACTGCGAAAAAAGCCGTCCTCGGTAAAAACACCCTCAGTCTCTGAGCCAAAATAGCCATCAAATATTGTCGCACCGGCAAAACAAAGCTCACCAACAGCACCGGGCTCATCAATCTCTAGACCGGTGTCGGGATCAATAATCTTGCTCTGGACCGCGTGATGACAGCGACCAGGCCAATCAAGCCCCTCGACACCGAATCGAGGAAAATACGCTGCGCGCATTTCGCTACTCGGCACCGTTTCAGGCGTTGCAAATAGCGCTAAACCTTCATTGGAGCCATAAAAGTTGATCACCGGTTTTTGATAATCATTTTCAAAGGTTGTAATCATCGTTGGCGACAAGGGTGCCGAGCCAGAACCCACCGCGCGCAAGGCACTAAAATCGTATTGACGCCAAAACTCAGGTTGCGCAGCCAGTTGATTTAGTACCGCCGGAGGTGCAATCGTGAAGTTTATTTTTTCATCCTGCATTTGGGTCAAGTACACGGCTGGATCAAAGGGATGGTGAAGAATAAGACCACAGCCCAGCTCTGCCGCGGCGAACAAAAAGCCACCAATAGCCGCCATATTGACCAATGGAAAAGGGTTCAAAAGTCGATCGCCCCTTTGATACCCGCCGGCCTCTGCCGTTGCGCGTGCGGTAGCCAGCCACATATTGGCTGACCGAGGTACACCTTTAGGCGTACCGGTAGTACCAGAGGTCCAACAGACGGTTAAAATTCGGTTGGCAGGATCATTTAGGCTGCGCGTGTAGGTAGCCAGCACGTGAGTGCGGTCTGCCGCAACAGAGCTGGCGAGACAATTTAGGTCTTCACCAATAGCCAATACCGAAATATGGGGCAATGCAGTCCTGGCCGTTTGAATCAGCGGCTGGCCTTTAAATGTAGGACAACCAATAAACATCGTGGCGCCTAGGGTACGGCTGAGCTCCGTTATTTCATGGGCACCATACTGAACCGGCAAGGGTGAAATAATAGCGCCCAGCTTGCTGGCTGCGTAAAAGCAGACCACCAACTCGGCAATGTTGGGAAGCTGGACCATAATTCGGCTACCGGGACCGGTACCGCGCTCGAGTAGCTGCAAGGCCAGGCCCGTGCTGGCAATATCTAGGTCAGAAAAGCTGAGTCGTGCCGGGGGCATCCCCACCAACCCCATTTTGTCAGGCTGATCGGCCACCGCCAGAGCATCGGGCTCTTGAGCTACCCGCTCTGCCAACAAACCATGCAGGCTTTCTTGCCCCCAAAAGCCACTAGCCGTCAGCGCTCTAATACGGCTATTAGTGCTCGTTTGCATACGCTGCCCCCAAGGCCAGTCTTCCTACGCGTATTGACTGGCTGTATTTATTATTACGACAGACTACAGGTAGTGCCGATTTTTTACACGCTAAACTGATGAAAACAGCGGTCACGGTGAAAATCGAAAAATCAGTCTCCATTCACACGAAATTTCATCCCTGAAAAACATGACTGATCTGTTTAAACTGAGCAGCGGATTTAATCCGAATATCCCAAGTTAACCAGTACAGGCATTGACGTGACAAAATTGAACGACAGCATGATTGAACCGATTGCAGCAAAAACACTGCCTCTGCTGGGTGAACAGGAAACCATAGAACGTATTTTCCAGCATATTGATAACGGCACCACCGACCTAGGTGATCGCGTTTGGCAAGAGCCGGTTGAACACTATCGCACTCAGGAGAGATTTGATGCTGAGTTGCAGCTACTGAGGCAATCTGCCGTTCCTTTTTGCCCCTCTGCTGCCCTGCCCGAAAAGGGAAGCTACGTGGCTCGAGCGGCGGCTGGGACACCATTATTGGTAGCACGAGGGGAAGATGGTGTCGTCCGGGCGTTTATTAACGCCTGTCGGCATCGAGGGATGCAGGTCGCCAGTGGTCAGGGCTGCCAGAAGCGCTTTTCCTGTCCTTACCACGCCTGGTCCTACGGTCTTGATGGAACCCTAAGAGGCATTCCCGGGCAGGCGGCTTTTCCCAATTTAGATAAGCAGGAGCACGGCCTTGTAGAAGTGAGCGCACGTGAAGCCGGAGGCCTCGTCTACGTACAACAAGTGGGTGAGATAACCAATGATGCCCTGGCCGATAAACCCCATTTTTTCACTCAAGATCAGGTTTTGTTCGAGCAAAGCGAAGTTGCCGATAATGCCAACTGGAAATTAATCACCGAGACGCTGCTCGAGGGATACCATATTAAGTCGCTCCACCAGGAAACTTTTTACCCTTTTGGCCTCGATAATATCAATGTCATTGAAGTCTTTGGGGCCAACGCAAGGGTCATCTTTCCCTTCAAGCGCATCGAAAAACTGCGTCACCTTGCACCTGAAGATCGAAAGATTGATGGCATGGTCACCTCGGTTTACCACCTATTCCCCAATGCCAGCGTTTCCCTGCTTTCCAAGCATGCCAGCCTAACCATTATGGAGCCGCTAAGCCCCACTCGAACCCGGTTGATCAGCTATTACGTTATGAATGCATCAACCGATGATCGTCCAATTACCCTGGAAGCCGCACAGCGCGATGTCGAATTCGTGAATAACTCTGGGCAAGCCGAGGATCGTGCTGCTGCCTGCGCTATACAAGAGACTGTCGGCACCTCAGCCAACAACCACTTGACCTTTGGCTATTTTGAAAAAGCCATCGTCAATTTTCATCAACATCTCGCGCAAAAGTTAAGCTGACCTGACATTAGCCCCCTATGATGGCAATTCAGCAGGACATTTTGTATTTTGTGTCTGGCCTTTTGGGTTGACCAATAACACCCAAAATTTGCTCCCCAAAACACCACGCCTTACCGCTATGATGAAATTACAACTTTCTGGGGCTATCTCATGAAACATGTCTATAGAGTTTTCAGTGTTCTACTGCTGAGCTGCACTACATCTCTCAGTTGGTCTGGCGCACTCTCTTTGGAAGAGATTCTGGCAGCTACGCCAGAGCTCAAGAGCGACTTGCCGCCCCCGGTAACAACGACCGGAGTAGCAGTTGGGGAACGCCACTGGTACCACCACGAAATTGTGCAGTACCTCGATACCTTGGCAGCCGCTTCTCCCCGAATGGTGTCATTGGGGCCTCATGCCACGAGCTATGGGGGCCGCTCACTGGTCAGCTACGCCATATCCTCTGAATCCAATATCGCCAAGCTGAAGGAGATCAAGGCAGCCCGCGCCCATATTTTCGACCCTGCAGCCAACTCTGAAATGAACGAACAACCGGCCGTGATGCACATGATGTACAGCATTCACGGCAATGAACCCAGCGGAAGTAACGCCTCTACGCTCGTCGCCTATTACCTCAATGCCTCTCTAGATCCAGCCATTGCTGCGCAGCTTGAAGACGTGGTCATTATTTTTAACCCGATGCTTAACCCCGATGGCCTTGATCGTTTCGCCCACTGGACCAACAGTCATCGGGGACAAAACCCCAGCCCTGACGCCAATGATCGGGAGCATCTGGAATATGTTCCCAACGGACGCACCAATTATTACTGGTTTGACCTCAATCGCGACTGGCTGCCCCATCAACACCCCGAAAGCCGCGGCAGACTCGCCTTGTTTCACACCTGGAAGCCCAACGTACAACTCGATTTTCACGAACAGGGCAGTAACAGCAATTTCTTTTTTATGCCGGGCAAACCTGAGCGCACCAACCCCCTCACTCCGCCCATCAACCAAGAGCTAACCGCTAAAATTGGTGAGTACCACGCCCGCGCTTTTGATCGAGAGGGTGTTCTTTATTTCAGCGAAGAGGGCTACGACGACTTTTTTATGGGTAAAGGGTCAACCTACCCTGACCTTTTTGGTTGTGTCGGTATTTTGTTTGAGCAACCCTCTTCCAGAGGTACCCAACAAGATGTCATTGGTGGTCGCCTAACCTTTCCAGACACCATCACCAATCAATTTAGGGCCTCGCTATCATCCCTTGAGGCTACAGCCGAACTCAAAGATGAATTACTGAATTACCAGCGAACGTTTTATCAGGGCAACGCCAGCCAGAGTGATTCAGGTTACTACTTAGCAACCGCCACCGGAGACCCGACGCGGCTGCGAGAGTTTGTACGAATTCTTGAAGGCCATGGCATTGTCGCTGAAGTGCTAAGCCAAGATACCGAGATCGAGGGCCACACCTATCGAGCCGGCTCGACCATAGCCATCCCCCTCAATCAACCTCAGTCAACCTACTTGAAAACACTTTGGAATCGACAGCTAGAATTTGAGGAAAACGTGTTCTATGACGTCTCCACCTGGACTCTGCCCTGGGCTTTTGATCTGCAGCACACCCGAGAGCCTGTGCGTCGCGTCAAAACAACAGCCATCACCCAAGACTTTCTAACCGAAAGCAAAGCACTGGCAGTTTCTAACATTGGTTACCTGGTCGATTGGCGAGACAGCGCGTCGCCTACCTTGCTCTACGGACTACTCGAGGCAGGCGCCAATGTGCGAGTGGCTCAAAGACCCTTTACCGCGTCGATTATTGAACAAGGGAGTGTTGAGTTTGGCTATGGTTCGCTGCTGATCACCCCGCGCCTTAATGACAGTATTCCAGCGTCGGCATTAACGCTGCTGGAGACCGCCGCAGACAACGGCTTACCGGTTTATCCCGTGGCCAGCAGTCATACGGCACAGGGAATCGACTTGGGCAGCCGAGATTTTCGCCTCCTTAAAATGCCCAAAGTCCTGATTGCAAGTGGCGCTGGCACTAGCGCTTATGATGTAGGGGAAATCTGGCATCTTCTTGACCGTAGGGTGCAAATGCCACTAACCATGGTCGATACCCACCAGCTGCACCGCGTGGACCTCGCGCATTACACACACGTTGTGCTGACCAACCCACTGGTACAGGCTTCCGATCAATTTATCGATAAGCTACAAAGCTTTGTCCAAAATGGTGGCGTGCTTTGGGCACAGGGTGCGGCGACGATTGGCTGGTTAAATGATAAAGCGCTGACGACGGTGCATTGGCGCGAGACCAAAGCCTTGGCCGCTAGCAAGGAGGCGACCTCGCTCGCCACGCAGGGTGACACCGAAGCCTTTGAAGCGTTACTGCCAAAGCGCCTACCCTATGCCGAAGCTTCCGATGAGGCGGCTTTTAAGCTGGTACGCGGGGTCATACTGGAGGGTCAAATCGATACCACCCACCCTTTGGGCTATGGCTACACAGAAGATACGCTGCCCATGTTCCGCCGCAACGCAAGATTTATGGCCCGCTCAGAAAACGCCTATTCAACGCCAGTGCTGTACAGCGAGACTCCATTGCTGTCGGGCTATATGTCAGCTGAAAATCAAGCTCTCGCTGCGGGTTCAGCCAGCCTTGTTGTTGATGCTCAGGGCAAAGGCGCTGTGGTACTGGCACTTGACGCAGTGACCTTTAGAGCCTTTTGGTGGGGCACGCAGAAGCTGTTACTCAACGCACTGTTCTTCGGGGATTTGTTAGACGAGCCGCGCTAGTTGCTAAGGGCTAAGGGCCAGGGGCTAAAAATTTGAGGCAGCCAGTGTCATCAAGGAATTCTTTAAGCGCAGCGTTGTCGCTCACCACTGCAAACTGACTGCGCAGCCGCGCAAACCCCTGAGCCGGATACTTAAAGGTCTTTTGGTAGTAGCGCTGCCCCGCCATAGTGAGCCCCGTTTGTTTTTCGCCCCGCTCCCAGGCGCGAGCATTAGCCGCCGCCCAAGCCAAAAAGCGCGGCCCCACTTCATCAGAAAAAATAGGGCTTAGCGTGGGTATAAGATTATCCAGCGTATCAAAGTCACCCAAGGGCTCCGGGGACTCCATGCGTTTGATCCACGCCACGACTGCAGGGCCTTCATCCTCTAAAATTTTGTGACAACTCGGATCGGTAAATGCCTGATGCAGCTGGCCCCAAAGCCCAAAATCTGCCATTGCGGGCCGCCCTCCAAACACATAGGGTCGCTCCTGCAAATGAAGCTCAAGTAGCTCAACAAGCCTGGCGAAGGAAGATATCAAAATAGTGCGATTATTTTCGGTAGCGCCGGCAAACGCCATGCGAGGCACCATGCGCCTCACCAGTAAGGGCGCCATTAACGGCTTCATAAGTTTACCAAACCAGGGGGCCGTCAGTCCGCCCAGGCTTCCTTCAGCGAGCGTGCGGGACCGGTGCTTCTGATCTGCAGGATAGCCCCAGCGATAGTGAAACATGAGCTTATTAACCCACTCATCGGCGTACTCCTCCAGCAGATTCGCCAAAAAGCGCAGCGCCGGATCTTCCGGGTGAATGCCGGGTTCCGGATGGCGCTCTTCAAGGAGTTCTAAAATAGGGGTCGAGTCTTGCATCGCTGTGCCATCGGGCAAAAATAACAGCGGTATCAACTGTACCTTGGCATGTTGTTGAAACAGCTTATTGTGCGCGAAGCGGTCTAGCCATTGGTGAGGAACTTGCTTGTAACGTAACGCCGATCGTACCTTGAGGGTATAGCCCGACTCCGGGCGCCCCATGAGGTTGTACTGGTCCGGTTTGGGATATTGTTGACTCATGGTGGCTCTCCCTATGCTCGGGGCGCTCATCAAATCAAAGACGCTTTGGGCCTTAACACCGACAGTACGGTATCTGACGCCTACAGCATACACCCATCCCGTAACTCGAAGGAGCCGGACGCGCTCCTTCCTTTACACCTGTGACACGTGATCTAAATGAACGCTAGACCGAAACCTGGCCACGGCGATCCAAAAATTTATCCAGTTTGACCAACAAAGGCGGCAGAAACAGTAGGTCCAACAATAAAGCGACGACAATAATAGGCGTAAGCATCAGGGCAACGTTTTGATAATAGTAGGTGTTGGAGAACACCAGAATAAAGGTGCCCATGGCTAACGCTGCGGTGGTGATGGTAATCGCCGAACCGGCTTTGTCGAGGGAATACCGCACCGCTTCCTCGGGTTTATCTCCCGCCTTACGTGCGGCCATATATTTGCTCAGAACGTGCACCGAGTCGTCGACGACCAAACCAATACTGATCGAGAACAGCATGAGAATGTAGGGACTGAGCTGACCCACAAACAGGCCCCAGACACCAAACACCACCGCAGGTGGCAGTAGGTTGGGTGCAATACTAATCAGCCCGTAGCGCACGCTGCGTAAACCCACCAGCATGGTCAGCGTAATCAAGAGAAAACTCACTGTGAAGCCCTCGAGCAACTGCCGAGAGATAGTATCGTTGAGCCGTGCGTATAAGATGGTGTTGCTGCCATGTAAGACTTGGTAATCTGGATTTATATTGTCGGCATACCAGGCTTCGATACGTTTATTGAGCTCAAGCAGCTGCACATTGGACAGGTTAGAGGTGCCTACAACAACCCGCACGGTGGTGTACTCAGGGTCAAATATGGGCTCCAAATGCGGCTCTATCTCCTGCACCAGCTGATAACCCACCAAGTAGTCGATCACCTGCAGGTTATCGTCGGGCAATATGTGCCAAGCCGGATCGTTGTCGTTCTCGGCCTCGTTGAGGGTTTTCAGCATACCGACGTAGCTGTTCACCACGCTCACATCGGGCTGCTCTTCTAGCCAATCTGCGAAGCGCTCGACCTCCCGCATAAAAGCAGGGTCGGCAATGCCGTAGTACTGTCCGCTATCAACCGCATAAACCAACGACTGATCGTTGCCAATCTTCTGTGCCAGTGCCGTGATGACACGATGAAAGTCGGAGTCCTTATCAATAAATTCAAAACGATCAAAATCAACTTTGTTGAGGGGCAGCATTGCAAGGCAGACGACAATAATGACCGACAGCCCCCAAAACAGCGCATTGCCCCGCTCGGTGACGAGAGCTGACACCTGACGGATCATGCCGCGTACACCCAGTGGGCGTGGAATTCGGCGGGTTGGCACCCACATGATCAGTGCAGGCAATAAAGTCAGAGTGACCAAATAAGCCCAAACAACGCCCATGGCTACGGCATTACCAAAACCATAAATACCCGCCGAAGAACAGTAATTGAGGCTAAGAAAGCCCATAGCAGTTGTCACGGTTGCCAGTGTGACCGGCTGAAGATTGAGCCTCAGACTCTGCTCGAGAGCCTCCAGTTTGCTCAGCCCCTCATGCAAGCCCTGCAGGTAAATCGAAATAATATGAATGCCGTGGGCCATCGCAATAGTCAAAACCACCAAAGGTCCCATATTGGAAATTTGGTTGAAGGCAAAGCCCGACCATCCCACGGTGCCAATGGTGAGCAAAATACCCAAAAAGGAAACCACTAAGGTGCATAGGGCATAAACCAATGAGTTTAGGCAAAGCCACAGCAGTAAGGTCGTTGCTAAAGCCACCAACGGTGCCAAATTGTTTCTGTCTTTGATTTGGGCGTTGTAACTGTCGAGCTCAAATAAATCATTGCCCAAGACATAGATTTCAACTCCCGGGTAGTCCCCTCGCAGCCGATCCCGCAGTGCCACCACCGATCGGGCAATTTCAAGACGCTCGCTTAAGCCTTCGCCGCTGGGGCGGTACTTAAAAATAGCCAGGGCCATGTCGCCATCCCGAGCGAGTTGCGTCTTTACCAAGTCTTCATCGGCAAGAGCAATATCGCGCACCTCAGCAAGGTCGCTATCGCTCAAACTGTCTACTGGCGGGAGCAAGTATTGACGTCCGTAAATGGTTTCATCGACTGCATTGAGTCGGTAATTAACCATCGAGCCCACCGCCACGGCCGACTGCACCTCACCAAAGCGCGCATGCAGCGCCTCCATGGCGGTTAGTGCCTCACGATTAAAGATGTCGCCACCCGGGGCAATGAAGGTAAATAACGCCGATCGGCTTCTTGGAAAATCAGCCTCAACCGCTTCAACTTGAGCCGCGTAAGGGTCATCCTCAGGTAAAATGGCGTCCGAGCGAGGATCAATACTGGTTTTCGTGACGCCCCAGCCAATGACAACGCTTACGACGAGGGTTAAAACAGCAAGCAGCGTTCGCCGCTTCACCAATGTGCGTGCTATATCCATACCTTAAGTATTGCTCGATACTTGACCGCGGGTTTTATAGCACAAAGCACATGGAAACTGCGTCTGATGTCGGTAAAATGTTGCGGGCTGGGGCGTAGTGTGAGCGCGCAGCGCTATCTGCAGGAGGCAGGCATGAAGAAGTTAGCGGTAATTGTATTGGCAATGAGTATGTCGATAGGACAGCTCGTCCACGCCAAGGAGTCGCAGCGAATTGGCGATTTTGCTTTGCTGGACCAAACCGGCAAGCATCATAAATTGAGCTGGTATGGCGACCAAAAGGCCATTGTCATTTTCGTGCAGGGCAACGGCTGCCCCATTGTTCGCAACAGCGTGCCTCAGCTGCGCGCAATTCGTGACCAGTATGCCGATCAGGGGGTGCAATTCTTTATGCTCAACCCCCAACCCCAAGATAATCGCGCCACTATCGTCGCCGAAGCGACTGATTTTAGCTACGACTTCCCCATACTCATCGACGATACGCAGCTAATCGCCGAATCGTTGGGTGTCGATCGCACCTCTGAAGTTTTTATTATTAACCCTCAGACCCAGGAAGTGGTGTATCGCGGGCCCGTTGATGATCGTCTGCACTACGAAACGCAAAAAGCCGAAGCTAACAATCACTACTTACGCGATGCCCTGGACGCACATCTCGCGGGGAATCCCCTGCCTAGTAACGTACCCGAAGCCCCGGGCTGCCTTATCACCTTCGCAGCAAAAGAAGCTCACGAAAAAACACCGCCCAGCTACTCGGCAGATATCGCCCCCATACTCGAGCAACACTGTGTGAAGTGTCACCACGTGGGTGGCATTGGCCCTTGGGCTATGACCGAACATGCGATGGTGCAGGGTTGGTCGCGCATGATGAAAGAAGTACTGCTAACTCGACGTATGCCCCCAGGACAGCTTGATCCTCATGTAGGGCGCCCCGTTCAAGACGCTGCCGGATTGTCGACTGAGGAGCTACAAACTCTGGTGCACTGGATTGATGCCGGCGCACCCGGTGATGAACAGCCCGATCCGTTAAAGGCCCTGGCGTTTAGCGATGCAACATTCTCAATGGGTGAGCCTGATATTGTTCTTACGGTGCCTGCTCAGGAAATACCTGCGACCGGGGTTATTGATTATCGCTATGTACCGGTTCCTCTGAATCTTGACGAGGATATTTGGCTACGCGCCGTGGAATACGTACCTGGTGACCGTAAAGTACTGCACCATGTCATTACTTACCTCTCAAGCCCAGCTGATCGCACTGCCGGAGCGGGTAGCGACGATGGTGCCCTGGGCGACTCAATTGGCGGCTTCGCCCCGGGACGCCAGCCCGATATTTGGCGGGACGATTCCGGCGCACTGATTCGCGCAGGTTCCAGTTTATTGTTGCAAATGCACTACACCACCACCGGTAAAGCAACCACCGATGAAACCCAAATCGGCATTTATCTGCACGATAAACCGCCTAAGTACGTGATGTCTGGAGGCTCTGCAGGCCAGCGTCGATTTTTGATTCCACCCAACGCCAAAGAGCATCCACTTGAGGGCGTGCAGGAAATTGAACGCGATGCTCTGCTATATAGTCTGATGCCCCACATGCACTACCGTGGCAAACATATGAAATATATTGCCGAGTACCCCGACGGCAGCTCAGAGGTGCTGTTGTCGGTACCAAAGTACGACTTCAACTGGCAGTTTAATTATCAGTTAGAGGAGCCTGTGTTACTTCCTGCTGGAACACGCCTCATTGCCCGGGGTGCTATGGATAACTCTGACCGCAACCCCTATAACCCAAACCCCAATATGCCCGTGCGCTTTGGCCTACAAACCATGCATGAAATGTTCTTCGGGTTTACCACCTACCGTTATTTGGGGGACACCCCTGAGAGTCTGGCGTCAGGAAAAGTAGCAACGGATAGCGGACAAGGGGGGCGTTGACGCTCATATTTTAGTTGAGCCCTCTGCCACTGACGGCATTTGATAATCCTTGCTGAAAACCCGACAGCCAAGAGTGGGTATGATACGAAAAAAATCAGGGCACCAGCCAAATCGGGACGCTGGTCGCTAAGTGGCGCAAGCCTTGGGACGGAAGCGGGAAGCTGTATTAGCACCGGAGCCTTCCAGAATCTTCGCTGGGCTCCACAACCCTGAGTTTGTTACTGCACAACATGCCTGTTTGCCCTGTCAGTCCCGTCACAACAGACCCTATTTTTCTTATCTGGGAGACCCCTTATGAAGCCACACAAGTTGCCACCTCTCACTAAGATCACCGCACTGCTCGCAGCTTTAATGCTTCTTGGCGGCATAACGAGCGCTGCGGCAAACGACAACAGCGGCTGGTCTAATCAGGCGTTAATCTACATTTTAGCGCCTACCCTAGACGGCACTAGTGGCATTGGCCCCTTTGATACCGAAGTGGATATGGACGCGGCGGATGTATTTGACGCACTCGATGGCGCCTTTTTGGGGATGTATCGAGGTGAGGGCGAGCGTTTTGGCCTACAGCTCGATGTCGTCAGCATGGATCTGAAAATGGATGGCGAGGGAGACCGCGGAGCTTTAAGTGGCGAGGTCAATGTCGAGCAGACCACAGTAATTACCACGGCATCTTGGCGCCTCAACAAAAAATTCCGACTCCTGGGAGGCGCCCTCTTTAATGACTTGTCCACCGGCGTTTCTCTAACGGGGCCTTCTGCCACACGCCAACAGAGCGCGGGGGACGACTGGGTAGACCCTATCGTTGGGGTCGCTTATGAAACGCCGCTGGGTGCGCACTGGGATTTCTCTGGCTCTGCCTTGGTCGGTGGTTTTGGCGTGGGTTCCGAAAGTGTCGTGGTGCTCAGTGGCAGTTTCGCCTATCGATTCAATCGCTGGTCAAGCCTAACGCTGGGCTATCGCTACCTCGATTTTGATTACGAAGATGGCGAGGGTGCCGACCGTTTCAAGTTCAACATGAAGCAATATGGGCCGGCTGTTGGGGTCAGGTTCGATTTTTGAGCCGTTGGGGGCAATGTTGCGCCCCAAAGGTAGTTATGGGGACCAAAGGCTTTATGAGTTAGTGCCATAATGAGTCGCTGCCGTAGCAGCCACTGCATTGCTTTCTTAGTCGCCACAATCTTCAGAGCCGCCCCGCGCTAAAGCCCCTTCAGATCAGCGGCTTTATCGCCGGCAATAGGCCCACAGACACAGTTGCTGCAATGCCATTGTCGCCCCAGCCAACGCCGTAATCTCACTGACATCGTAGGGGGGAGCCACCTCAACCACATCCATGCCCACCAAATTTATACCCCGCAGGTTTTGTAAAAGCTGAAGAGCTTGATGGGTAGAGAGACCACCCACCACCGGTGTTCCGGTACCGGGTGCGAAAGCGGGGTCGAGACAGTCGATATCGAAGGTGAGGTAACAGGGCCTGTCGCCCACTAGGCTTCTCACCTGCTGGGCAATGGCAGCCGCACCTTGCTCATGCACCGTAGGGCCGTCAAAAATATTAAAGCCCATGGTCGATTCGTTGTAGGTGCGCAGACCTATCTGGGCTGAATGCTCAGGCACCACTAGCCCTTCTTTCGTGGCGTGATAAAACATAGTGCCATGATCAATGCGTTCACCATCATCTTCCCAGGTGTCAGAGTGCGCATCGAAGTGAATCAGCGCCAAGGGGCCGTATTTTTCGGCATGGGCGCGCAACAGGGGATACGACACAAAATGGTCGCCACCGAGTGACAACAACGCCGTGTCAGTGGCCAAAATATCCCGAGCCTGCTGGTAAATTTGTTCAGGGACTTTATCGGGGGTCCCGGCATCGAAGGGGCAGTCGCCGTAGTCAACAATCGC
>CALKNZ010000084.1 GCA_938091995.1 uncultured Luminiphilus sp.
CCCAGTGCCGAGCGGGATCCGGGCTTCTCTGGCCACGGGGTCGAAGCTACGAGTGTGGAAAACATGCATTATCCGTAGAGAGGGATGGTCAATGTGCCAATAGTGCCAAATTGGCGCCATTCTTTGGGCGTGTTGGCCGCAATTGCTTGCGGCCCGGCCACTGTTGCACAGATAATAACCTATTCCCATTTTGTATACCGGACTTCAGGAGTTTCCCGTGACTGATCAGCGCAAACGCGAGCGCCCCGATAATTATTTCTCTGATTGGAAGCAGCGAGAGGCGTTGGCTGAAGCTATGATTCCTCAGGTGGGCGCATTAGCGCGCGAGCAGAATGTTAAGTGTTATATCTACGGACGTTCCTTGGTGAATCAATCTGTGCTGGATATCATGAAAAATCACCGCTACGTTCGGCAGATTGAGCACAATGAACTCTCCGAGTTTGAAACAGCACCCGTACTCGAAGCTATGAGCGAAATGCAGTTGGGTCCCAGCCACATTGATGTAGGCCGATTGGCGGTCGAGTTCTTCGATAAAGCCCAGGGCGAAGGCATGTCGCTTGAGGAATATATTGCCCAGCAGCTGGACTTTTTGGTGGATTCTAAGCAGCGTCCGGTCGACAAGCCTGTGGATGTTGTCCTCTATGGCTTTGGCCGCATTGGCCGCCTCATGGCACGAATCTTAGTCGACAAGACTGACGGTGGCGATAGTTTACGTTTGCGCGCCATTGTTGTCCGACGTGGCGGTGCCGAAAATGACTTGGTGAAGCGTGCTAGCTTGTTGCGCAGAGATTCTGTTCACGGTGCTTTTAAGGGCACCATCAGGGTCGATGAGGACCGCCAATCTTTTGTAGCCAACGGTAATGAAATCAGAGTGATCTATGCTGATCGTCCTGAAGACGTTGATTATACCGCTTATGGCATTGATGACTGTATTGTGATCGACAACACCGGCGTGTGGCGTGATGATGAAGCCTTATCTCGACACCTGCAGGGTAAAGGGGTTGCCAAGGTTATCTTGACTGCGCCAGGTAAGGGGCAGCTCAAAAACATTGTTGCGGGTATAAACGATAGTGAGATCACTCCAGACGACCGGCTTATATCTGCTGCATCCTGTACGACAAATGCGATCGCGCCACCGCTGAAGGCAATTGATGATGAATTTGGGATCGTCAGCGGCCACGTAGAGACTGTCCACGCATACACCAACGATCAAAACCTCATTGATAATTATCACAAGGCCGACCGCCGAGGACGCTCTGCACCGCTAAATATGGTGATTACAGAAACAGGAGCAGCGAAGGCGGTTGCCAAGGTTTTGCCCCAGATGCAGGGCAAATTGACAGGCAACGCCATTCGAGTGCCAACCCCCAATGTTTCCATGGCGATCCTCAACCTAACCCTACACAGAGAAACCACTGTTGAGGAATTAAATGAGTTTATGCGTGGTACAGCGCTGCACTCGACCATGCGCAAGCAAATCAATTTTTCAGCATCGCCCGAAGTGGTTTCATCGGATTTTGTTGGTTCCAGGGCGGCCTGCGTCTTCGATGCTCAAGCCACTATCGTTAACGGTACACACGTGGTTTGTTACCTTTGGTATGACAATGAATACGGATATAGCTGCCAGGTTTACCGGATTCTCGAAAAAATGGCGGGTATTAGCTATTTGACCTATCCAAAGGGTGATTCGGGTACCCTCTAGCTGTCTTGGAGTTTGTTGGGGCGTCCGGTACAATTGCGGCGCCGAGTATTTGCAAACATAAGCAAAATCTAGGCAAACGAAATACTGAAGACATCCGGGTGTGCAAAGCGCCCGGCACGGGATGTGGACTCGGGGGAGATTCCGCGTTTCGGTCCGCGCCACAAGGCGCCGTATTGTTTCTCCCCCTAAAGCGTGCTCTCGGTTCCCGGGTGCAGACGACTGGACACAAGCGGAAGCGCACATGATCAAAATTCGACGCGGCATAGACATACCACTCGCAGGCGCAGCAGATTCACAGATTGACGCTTCTTCAACCGTGAGAAATGTTGCTCTTGTCGGTTCAGATTACGTGGGCATGAAGCCCACAATGGTCGTATCTGAGGGTGAGACGGTGCGCAAGGGACAAGTTCTCTTCAGCGATAAAAAGACTGCCGGTATCAATTTTACAGCGCCGGCCTCGGGTCAGGTGGTGGCGCTCAATCGCGGTGCTCGAAGGGTATTTCAATCGCTGGTCATTGAAGTAGACGACGATCTCGAGGCGATGAAGTTTGACGCTTATAGTCTCGATGAGGCCCGGGCCCTTGGCAGCGACGTTATTCGCAGTCAACTTGTCGCCAGCGGGCAGTGGACTGCATTGCGCGCCCGTCCCTACGGCAAGGTTGCAGATCCGGCAACTGACCCGTCAGGCATTTTCATTACTGCAATCGATAGCCATCCCTTGGCGCCGGACCCCGCCCTGATCATTGCTGAGCATGCCGAAGCCTTCAGTTTGGGGCAGGATCTCATCGCGGAAATCGCCAATTGCCCTACCTACCTTTGTACGGCACCAGAGAGTGGTATTGCAAAGGGCACTCACAATCGAATAGAGCAGGTAGATTTTTCTGGACCTCACCCCGCGGGACTCGCTGGCACTCATATCCACTTCTTAATGGGTGCATCACTGGGCAAGATCGCTTGGACAATGGGTTACCAAGATGTGATCGCCGTGGGATACCTCTTTTTAACCGGTGAGCTTTATACCGACAGAGTGATAGCGTTGGTAGGTCCTGAAGTTGAGCGTCCCCGCCTTATGCGAACTCGGCTAGGTGCAGATTTACAGGCTTTGACGGCAGGTGAGCTGGCTGCTGGTGATGTGCGACTGATTTCGGGCTCGGCACTGGGCGGCCGCACGGTACAGTCTGACAGCGCCTACCTAGGTCGCTATCACAATCAGGTCACCGCGCTCGCGGAGGGACGCGATCGTGATTTCATGGGTTGGTTATCTCCAGGAATCGGCAAGCATTCAGTTATGGGCATTTATCTGTCCAGCTGGTTTGGCATGAAGCCCAGTGCCATGACCACCAATACCAATGGATCGGAGCGCGCCATGGTGCCAGTTGGTAACTATGAACGCGTTATGCCCCTCGATATTTTACCAACCCAGCTGCTCAGGGCTTTGCTGGTCGGTGATACCGAAACGGCACAAGCTCTGGGTTGCCTTGAGTTGGACGAAGAAGATTTGGCCCTGTGTACCTACGTGTGCCCCGGTAAATATGAGTATGGACCGATACTGCGTGACAATCTGACGCGCATAGAGAAGGAGGGATAATTTATGGGGTTGCGCAGCACTCTCGACAATCTTGAGCCCCATTTTAAGCCAGGTGGACGCTATGAAAAATGGTATGCCCTCTATGAGGCGGTAGATACGATCTTTTATTCACCCAATCACGTGACGCGTTCTACCGCTCACGTACGTGATGGTGTTGATCTTAAGCGCATTATGATTACGGTTTGGTTGGCTACGTTCCCCGCTATGTTCTTCGGCATGTGGAATCTAGGCTTTCAGGCAAACAATGCCATGTCTGGATTGGGTATCGATGCCCTTGAGGGTTGGCGCGGTTCAATAATCGCCATGTTGGGCGGCTACGATTCGACGAGCCTCTGGGATTGCTTTCTATTTGGCGCACTGCATTTTCTACCGCTGTATCTGGTGACCTTCGTGGTTGGCGGATTTTGGGAGGTTCTGTTCGCGATGAAGCGGGGGCATGAGGTTAACGAAGGATTTTTCGTGACTTCAGTGCTCTTCACCTTGACCTTGCCGCCTGACTTGCCACTTTGGCAGGCGGCTCTTGGTATCAGTTTTGGCGTTGTTATCGGTAAAGAAGTCTTCGGGGGAACCGGCAAAAACTTTCTTAATCCGGCGTTAACGGGTCGTGCGTTTCTCTACTTTGCTTACCCAGCACAGTTATCCGGAGATGCCGTTTGGACAGCCGTGGATGGATACAGTGGAGCGACGCCTTTGGGCGTAGTGGCTGCTGAGGGGATGTCTGGACTGACCGAATCAGTCAGTTGGATGGACGCGTTTTTAGGTTCAATACCGGGGTCCATCGGGGAAACATCAACCTTGATGATCATGATCGGCGGCGCGGTGCTGCTATTAACCCGTATCGCATCTTGGCGCGTTGTGGCGGGTTGCTTCGCAGGTATGATTGCATTTTCAACGCTGCTCAACCTTGTGGGCTCCGACACTAATCCCGCCTTTGCGATGCCGTGGTATTGGCACATGGTAGTGGGGAGCTTCGCTTTTGGCGCTTTCTTTATGGCTACGGACCCAGTGTCAGCGGCGATGACTAACCAAGGACGTTGGGCTTACGGTGCACTCATTGGTGTCATGTGTGTACTTATCAGAGTGATTAACCCGGCATTCCCTGAAGGAATGATGCTGGCTATTTTGTTTGCCAATTTGTTTGCGCCGCTGTTCGATCACTTTGCGGTGCAGGCCAATATCAAAAGGAGGCTTGCCCGTGTCCAGTAACAAGGAAAGTTTGGGGCGCATCGTCACAGTGGCGCTGGCCCTGTGTATTGTTTGCTCAGTGGTGGTCTCATCGGCAGCGGTGGTGTTTAAGCCCGCTCAAGAGGTTAATAAAACACGGGATTTAAAGCGCAACATTCTTATGGCCGCGGGCCTGTACGATCCGGAGCTGACGGTTGAAGAGCAGTTTCAGCGCGTTGATTCACGGGTGATCGATATTGAAACGGGTGCCTACGTCAGTGACATTGACGCAACGACCTTCGACCAGAGAGCTGCGGCCAAAGACCCTGCAACGTCAATGGCATTGGATACATCGACGGACATAGCCAATATTATTCGCCAGTCCAAATATGCTTTGGTTTACCTCGTAAATGACGATCAGGGCGGCCTCGATAAGATCATCTTGCCCATACACGGTTATGGATTATGGTCTACCTTGTACGGTTTCATTGCGTTGGAGTCAGATGGCAACACGGTGGCCGGCTTGGGCTTTTACGAGCATGGGGAAACTCCGGGGCTCGGGGGTGAGGTAGATAACCCGCGTTGGAAAAATATTTGGAAAGGGAAGCAGGTGTACCGTGAGGGCGCCGTGGCTATTAACGTAAAGAAGGGCACAGTAGACCCTCAGGCTGCCAATGCAGATTGGGAAGTTGACGGCCTGTCGGGAGCCACACTAACGAGTCGTGGAGTCAGCAATTTGGTGCAGTATTGGCTGGGTGATAGAGGCTTTGAGTCGTATCTCCAAAATCTACGTGAAGGAGATGCCTGATGGATATTAAAGACACGCTGTTCCGACCGGTCTTTCGGGATAATCCGATAGCATTGCAAATTTTGGGTATTTGCTCAGCACTCGCGGTAACGTCATCAATGCAGGTGAGTTTGGTCATGGCCATTGCGTTGACGCTGGTGACGGCCTTCTCCAGCTTTTTCATCTCTGCGATCCGGCATTACATTCCATCGAGCATTCGTATTATTGTGCAGATGACAGTTATTGCATCCCTAGTTATTGTGGTGGACCAATTCCTCAAGGCCTTCGCTTACGATACGTCTAAGCAGCTGTCAGTTTTTGTGGGTTTGATTATTACCAATTGCATCGTGATGGGGCGAGCTGAAGCCTTTGCGATGAAAAATCCACCGGTGCCTAGCTTTCTCGACGGTCTAGGTAACGGCTTGGGATACTCATTTATCTTAATGGCCGTCGCTTTTGTGCGCGAACTGTTGGGCTCTGGCAAGCTATTTGGTGTCGAAATTTTGCCCTTGATCACCGAGGGTGGTTGGTACGCCCCTAATGGGTTGCTGTTGTTGCCCCCGAGTGCGTTCTTCCTGATCGGACTCTTGATTTGGGCAATTCGTAGCTTGCAGAAAGATCAGGTCGAAGAGCCTGAGTTTCGTATTGCGAAGCACACGACAGCCATCGAGGAGGGCGCGTAATGGAGCATTATTTGAGTTTGTTTGTGCGTGCCGTGTTTATTGAGAACATGGCGCTGTCATTCTTTTTGGGTATGTGCACATTTTTGGCAGTTTCTAAAAAGATCCAGGCGGCTTTTGGTCTGGGTGTGGCGGTTGTCGTTGTGCTGACCATTACCGTGCCGGTTAACAATCTGATCTACCAGTACTTACTGGCTGACGGAGCCCTGGCTTGGGCCGGTCTCCCCGATGTCGATCTGAGCTTTTTGGGGTTGCTCAGCTATATTGGGGTGATTGCTGCACTGGTGCAGATATTGGAAATGTTTCTTGATCGCTACGTACCGGCGCTTTATGCCGCTCTGGGGGTGTTTCTACCGCTGATCACGGTGAACTGTGCCATTTTGGGCGCATCATTGTTGATGGTAGAGCGCGATTACACCTTTGGTGAAAGCGCCGTATTTGGTGCGGGCGCTGGGGTTGGCTGGGCTCTCGCCATTGTCGCCCTTGCGGGTATTCGTGAAAAACTAAAATACAGTGATGTCCCAGATGGGTTGCAGGGGCTGGGAATAACCTTTATCACCGTGGGACTGATGTCGTTGGGCTTTATGTCCTTCGGCGGAATAGACATCTGATTGTGCTGACAAAGGCGAGGCGTTAGATAGTAATGGATATGACAATTTTATATGGTGTTGGGATGTTTACGGCCATTGTGCTGGCACTGGTGATGGTCATCTTGGCGGCCCGCTCCAGATTGGTGAGCTCAGGGAATGTCAGCATTCAAATCAACGGCGAAAAAACCATAGAGGTGCCCGCTGGCGGCAAACTTCTGCAGACCCTCGCAGATGCAAATCTGTTCTTAGCCAGTGCTTGTGGGGGCGGGGGTACCTGTGCTCAGTGCAAGTGTCAGGTAAGTGATGGGGGCGGCTCAATGTTACCCACAGAAGAGTCACACTTCACCCGCCGGCAGGCCAACGATGGTTGGAGATTGTCTTGCCAAACCCCTGTTAAGCAGGACATGAGTATCCAAATTCCAGAAGAGGTCTTTGGCGTTAAGCAGTGGGAATGTACGGTTGAGTCTAACGATAACGTTGCCACCTTTATTAAAGAGCTGGTGCTTCGTCTGCCCGAGGGCGAGAGCGTCGATTTTAGGGCCGGCGGTTATGTGCAGTTAGAGTGTCCGCCCCACAGCGTTAGCTTTGATAACTTCGACATTGGCGAGGACTACAAGGGCGATTGGGAGCGTTTCGGATTCTTTAAGTACGGTTCCGCCAGTGAAGACACCACAATTCGTGCCTACTCAATGGCGAACTATCCCGAAGAGAAGGGCATAGTAAAGTTCAACATTCGAATCGCAACTCCGCCTCCTGGCAGCGAAGGGATACCCCCGGGCATTATGTCTAGCTGGGCATTCGACCTGAAACCCGGAGACAAAATTACTGTTTATGGGCCTTTTGGCGAGTTCTTTGCCAAAGAGACCGAAGCTGAGATGGTATTCATCGGCGGCGGCGCTGGTATGGCTCCTATGCGGTCACACTTATTTGATCAGCTGAAGCGCCTGAAGACACAACGTAAGATTTCTTTTTGGTACGGCGCTCGCTCGTTGAAAGAAATGTTTTACGTCGAGGACTATGACGGGTTGGAAGCGGAGAACGAAAACTTCACTTGGCATACGGCACTTTCCGATCCTCAGCCGGAGGATAATTGGGACGGGTTAACGGGGTTTATTCACAACGTTCTTTTCGAAGAGTATTTAAAAAATCATCCGGCGCCTGAAGACTGTGAGTACTACATGTGCGGGCCACCCATGATGAATGCGGCAGTGATTAAAATGCTGGTTGATCTCGGTGTAGAGCGGGATAACATTTTCCTCGATGATTTCGGTGGCTAAAATTTCTCGATCATTACCTCTTCGACCAGCCCTCGCGCTGGTCGTTTTGCTTTTGGGCCTGGCAGGCTGCTCTGATCCCTCCAATGTCGTTGAGTTAAAGGGACGCATCTACGGCACAGGATGGTCACTCGTTTATACGCCCCACGACACGGCGCCTTCCCCGCAGGTAGTAGAGGCCGAAGTCATCGCAGCGTTTGACGTTGTCAACGCGAGTATGAATACCTATGACCCGCAGTCGCTTATTAGTCGCTTTAACGCACTACCCGTGAATGAGGCTTTGGAGGTCGATTGGGATTTTACCTACGTCCTTAATGAGGCCTTGCAGATTACTCGACTGACTGACGGGGCATACGATGTGACGGTAGCGCCCCTCATTGATTTATGGGGCTTTGGTCCATTGGGGCCTACACAAATTCCCAGCGATGCGGTCGTTGAGACTACGCGCGCTGCTGTGGGTGTGAGTCGATTGGACTGGGATCCAAGTATTCGGTCTTTAAGTAAGCGTGTGGCGGGCGTATCCCTTGAGTTCTCGTCCATCGCGAAGGGCTATGGGGTCGACCTTGCTGGGGACGCATTAGATGAGCTGGGAATTCAAAACTTCATGCTAGAGGTGGGTGGCGAGTTACAGCTGCGCGGTAAAAGTCCACGAGGAGATGCCTGGAGGATTGCTGTAGAGCGTCCAGAACAGGGGCGCGGCGCCTTTCAGACAGCTGTCAGTGTATCGGATGTTGGTGTTGCTACATCAGGTGATTACCGCAATTATTTTGAGCGAGACGGTCGGCGTTACTCTCATATTATTGACCCGCGCACAGGGTATCCCGTGCAACATGATCTGGTCTCCGTTACTGTCGTTCATCCGTCTACTGCCCTAGCTGATGCGTGGGCAACAGCACTATGCGTATTGGGTACTGAACGAGGTTTAGATCTGGCCGAGCGCCTGGGCCTTGCGGTCTATTTAGTTTATCGAGAAGCTGATAACTTACAGGCCGTTTGGAGTACTAAGTTTGACCGATATCTGGCGTACAACGCGGCATCGGGATAAAGTGGCGCCTTAAAAATAGGGAGTGATATTTGTGATTTATGTGGTCACCTTTTTAGCCTTTGCGGCCATCATGGCGGCGATGGCCGTGGGCGTCATTGCCGGAAGAGCCCCTATTAGTGGCACATGTGGGGGCATAGGGCGTTTGGGGATCGATAATAAATGTGATCTCTGCGGCGGTGATCCTCAGGTGTGTGAGACAGAGACACGCCTTTCTAAGGGTGGTTCGGGCGTGCAGACGCATGACCCAAGAGACTAGCCCCAGCAGATAGATTGAGGTGTCCTTCACCCGTGACATGATGATCCGCTATACCTTCACAGGGAGGCGGCAGGGGTTCGCGAGGTTGGTATCTCGAGCATCGATGCTGGGAATGGTGCTCGGTGTTGCAAGTCTTATTACCGTGCTGTCGGTAATGAATGGCTTTGCAGGTGAGTTAAGAGACCGGATTTTATCGCTGGTTCCCCACATAGTCGTATCATCCTCTCAAGGATCGTTGCCCGATTGGCGGCAGTTAAGTGTTGACTTGCAAAAGGAGCCCTCGATCTTCAGCGTGGCGCCTTTTATCGAGGATGTTGCGCTACTTCAGTCTTGGTCCCAGCGGGTTGGTAGTCAAGTTACCGGTATCGATTTGAATGCGCAGCGAGGTGTTAGTGATCTGCATAAGCGTATTATTGCAGGCGATTTAGCGCGGTTAGAAAGCGAGCCCTTTACCATTGCTTTAGGCCGGAGCCTCGCCGGGCAGTTGAGGGTCACGACCGGAGATATTATTGAAGTGGTTTTGCCCACGCTGTCGGTAACGCCTCTCGGAGTTTTTCCCAGGGTGCGTAAGCTAGTCGTTGTTGCTGAATTTGAGGTGGGCTCTGGTATCGATGGGATTCAATCTTACGTTAGCTTGAAAACCGCAGCGCGGCTGTTCACTAAAGACGGTGTAGACGGGCTGCAGATTGATGTGGGGAATCCGGATCGTGTGGCAAAAGTGGTGCCTTTGCTGCGCAAAAAGTTTCGGGATGTCCAGCGACAAGACGCAAATTTTCACCTAATTGTGGAGGACTGGCGAGACTCCCAAGGCAGTTTGTTCGCTGCAGTTAAAATGGAAAAAATAATGGTCGGTATTTTGCTGTTGGCGGTGATTGCCGTAGCGGCCTTTAACATTGTTTCAACCTTAACAATGTCTGTTACCGAAAAAGCTCGAGACATTGCGGTACTGCGCGTGATGGGGTTCACGTCCCGTGGAGTCATGGGACTTTTCTTAGGTCACGGTCTATTGATTGGCTTGGTAGGTATTACAGTGGGTGCGCTTGTAGGGGTATGCCTGGCACTGTGGGTATCCGATATCGCCACGACTATTGAGCGCTTGATTGGGGCTCAGCTTTTTGACCCTTCGGTTTATTACATTGGCCGGCTGCCCTCGGAATTGCATTGGGGAGATGTAGTCATCACCGTGTGCCTTGCATTGCTTCTCAGTGTCATGGCGACAGTTTATCCGGCTTGGCGTGCTTCACGAATATCCCCCGTCGAGGTGCTTAACAATGGTTGACATCGTACTCAGCTGCTCCGGTCTGGAGAGGTCCTACCAAGATGGCTCCCGTTCGGTAAAAGTACTTCAGGGTGCCGAGCTGACCCTTGAACGAGGGGAGCGCGTTGCGATTGTAGGTCGATCTGGATCTGGTAAGTCAACCCTGCTAAATCTTTTGGGCGGCTTAGATCTGCCTACTGCGGGTGAGGTGCGAGTTTCGGATAAATCACTGAGTTCGATGAATGAGCAAGCTCGCAGCCAATGGCGTAATCGACAGCTTGGTTTTGTGTTCCAGTTTCATCATTTATTGCCAGAGTTTACGGCGTTAGAAGCGGTTGCTATGCCAATGCGCATTGGTGGAGAGGCTAAAGGCGCTGCCCAAGCCCGTGCGTCGATATTACTCGAGACGGTTGGTCTTGGTGATCGGTTAAGTCATAAACCTGCCGCTCTTAGTGGTGGCGAGCGTCAGCGTGTTGCGATTGCACGAGCTCTTGCGAATAAGCCGGGTTGTGTCTTGATGGATGAGCCCACCGGTAATCTTGACCCGGAATCTGCAGAGCTTGTCTTGAATTTGATCGAGTCGATTGATTGGAGCGCAACAGCCTTTATTGTGGTCACCCATGATCCAAAGATTGCCGCAAGAATGGATAGGCAGCTCATTTTGGAGTCGGGTCGGTTGGCGGACTTACCCCGTGCCTTGGTCTGAACGCATAGGATTTGCCCTCCGTCAGGTCCTTGATCGTGGCAGGGGGTTGTCAGGGTTCCTTTCGAGGCTTTCAGTTGTCGGTTTGACCCTAGCAGTTGCCATATTGCTGGCGGTTCTGGCCGTCATGAATGGCTTCGAGCGTGAGATGCGTGAACGAATTCTGGGGGTTGTCCCTCATATTAGTATTCACGGATTTGCTGATCTAGAGACCTGGAATCAGCTGCAGTCCGATGCCAAAAGTGTAGCAACCGTGAGCGAGACCGGATTATTTTACGAGCGGGACTTACTCGCTGTACAAGGTGTCGGTGTCACCGCCGCAAAGATGTTGGGTGTGACGGCTGCGGTTTGGCATCGCTGGCAAATCTGGTCTGAACCCTCTCGGCCGCTTATTGAGGCAGGGGAGGTGGTTTTGGGCGCTGGGTTGGCGCGGCGACTCAAGGTAGAGGTCGGTGATAAATTGAGAGTCATTGTGCCTGTTGATACCCTCAAACCGGGCACACTGCCGGTGACTGACGCGCTAAGCGTGGTGGCGCTTGTGGATTCAGGCACTGAATTGGATGAGGCCTTGATGTTGGCCGACTTCGAATATACGGCTACCTTGTCGGGTGAAAAGGTGACCGCAACAGGATTGGCACTCCAATTGAATGAACTCTTTGAGGCGCCTCGAGTTCGCTGGGACTTCTCCAGAACTTTACCGCCATCATTTTATGTGACTGATTGGACAGTAAGGCATGGCAATTTGTACTCTGCCATCCGTTTGTCTCGAGATTTAGTGACTTTATTGCTGCTGTCTATTATCGCGGTTGCCGCCTTTAATGTCGTTTCATCTCTGGTTTTGGTCGTGACTGATCGACGGGGTTTTATTGCGATGCTTCAAGCGATGGGGGCGACTCGACAAGACATTTTATGGATATTTTTGTTTCAGGGATTGTGGATCGGTGTTTTAGGCGCCTCTGTGGGTTTGGTGCTGGGCGTTGGTTTGGCTCATTTGATACCCGTGCTCGCCTCAGGGCTCGAGTGGTTGCTCGACGACAAGCTGCTCAATACAGATGTTTATCCCCTCAATTTTTTACCCATTGATATCCGAGTCGACGATGCACTTTGGTTATGGCTGACTTCTGTACTGCTGTGCCTCGTGGCGGCAGTTGTACCCGCCAGACACGCAATGCGCGTGCCGGTAGCTCAGGCCTTGGCCACCCAGTAACCGGTTGATCTAGGGTTTTGGCACATTTCGGCCAAAGGCGCGTCGGCGCCAAGCAACACCGACTCGCCAGCGCCAAAGTACATTGATTGTCATATAGCTCGCTATTGCCGCTGACAGACCCATTACCAGGCAGCCTAGTAAAAAGGGCCTCCAAATACCCCCCAGACGTTGTGTCAGCCAGCTCCAGCTAATTTCAAACTCGATAACCTTCATTGGAGTATCTAATAAGAATGCGCCAAGTTCATAAGCCGCATAATAGATCACGGGCATTGTTAAGGGGTTGGTGACAAAAATGAGGCTCACGCTTAGGGGCAAGTTGGCTTTGAGTCTTACCGCGGCGTAGGCTGCGACAAAAATCTGACCGGGTGCAGGCACCATAGCGCAGAATAGCCCAATAGCGAATGCCATGGCGGTAGAGCTACGGTTTATATGCCAGAGGTTGGGTTCGTATATCCAGTTCCCCAGCAAGTGTAGCCCAGGCATATCCCTGAGTTGCTGCTGAGAAGGTGCGAACCGCTGGAAAAGCTTTCGTGCCATGGATACAAAAATTCACGAGAAGTTAAGATTTTGCTGACCCGGCTAATTCTCATCCGTGGTCATCACCGCTGTATGGTCGGGGTGATGGCAAGTGTTTCCATACTCACAGCCCCCCTGTGACACGCCGCAATTATGACGACTTTTATCGTGAGTAACCACACTGTCACTTTGGGGATATGCCGCAATTATGCGCTGCTAATGTTGGTGGTGCTGGTTTCGTCATTGACAATGCCAGTTTATTGGGGGGGATTATTATTCATTTTTCTCGGCGGTATGGGATGCCTTGCGGGGCGTCGCAAACAGGGTGTTTACACAATGTTTGCGGGTCTCGTAGCGTGCTACTGGGGCTGGAGCTGGTTTGATGGATTAATAGATCCTGACTGCTACCGTCGCGGAGTGAGCTTAACGGGTGTCGTGAACTCATTGCCCGTCAGCCAGACAGTAGCGCCCGGTCGCGTGGTTCAAAGTTTTAAATTAACGGGTGAGATAACGGATTTTGACAGTTGTGGTGGTGCAGATACCTTCATGATTTATGGCGTCGATGCCGGCCAGATGATTCCGCTGGGGGCTTTGGTTGCGATAAAGGGACGGTTGATGCCAAACAGTTCCCAGTGGAATCTCGGGTCGGTACCCGATCAGGCGTATGGATTAGCTCGTGGCATTCATGGCCGTCTGAATGCCTCTGAAGTCACCGTATTAGAAGTTCCATCGGGTTATTTGAGCACCCTCAGGCAGCAGTTAGCTGAAGCCCTGCAAGAGCTTGGAGGGCCTCCTCGGGCTGTAGGCCTACTGGAGGCGTTGGTCTTGGGGACCGGGCGTGGGATAGTTCGTTCAGATTGGGAGCGTTTTCGCTTTCTTGGAATTACTCACGCTTTTGTGGTGAGTGGCTTACATCTAAGCCTGGTGTTTTTGGGTGTCTGGTTCATCAGTCGTCGCTTGCTCATTTTAGTTTGGCCCTACGGATTGCTAAGACGTGATTGGGCTGTCGTGCCTGCGCTGGTGTTGGTGGCGATCTACGCGGGGTTGGCTGGCTTTAATTTGCCTACTCAGCGAGCACTGATCATGCTGTTAGTAGGGGGGGTGCTTCGACTCAGCATGCGTAGAACCTCAGTGTGGCGTGTCTTTTTGATGGCGGCGCTGATCATTTTGGTGACCAACTATTTCACGATTTTGGGTCGAAGCTTCTGGCTGAGCATGGGGGCTACCGCTGTTTTGATCTGGCTTGTGTCTCAGCTTTCGCCGGCGGCGTTTCCTCACCTAAGAGGTTGGTTTTTACGCATTGTTCTCATTCAGGCTGGGATGGTTCTTTTTATGGCCCCGGTCACACTTTTCTGGTTTGGCGAGATGACTGTGGCAGCCGTGATTGCAAACTTGTTGCTCGTTCCGATCATTGGCAGTTTGTTAGTACCATTAGCGCTCACAGGAACTCTTTGTGTCTTGCTGTGGGGCAATATTGAAAATTTGCCTTGGCAGCTTGGTATCCATATCGGCATGGGTGTTCTGCGGGGTGCAGAGGTTTTGCAGCAGGTTGTGCCGGAGAACGCCAGGTTTAATCCGTTCCAAGGGATCGACTTCCATCGCGCTGAGAATGCCGCTATTGAGCTCGCCGTGCTTGATGTGGGTCAGGGTTTATCGGTTATTTTTGGTACTCCGGATGTTGCGGTGATTTATGACACCGGCGATGCGCCGCCAGTGGGTATTAGCCAAGCAGAAAAGGTCATCATTCCCTATTTCAATCGATTGGGCACGAAGGAGATTGCGATTCGGGTGATCAGCCACTCGGACCGTGATCATTCCGGTGGTGTGACAGACCTTGCCGAGCAAATTCCCAGCAGGACCAACATAGGCTTCGCGGGTCGGCCCTGTCGTGTGGGAGAGGTGCTCTATCAAAGTCGCGAGATGACGGTGACCGTGTTTAATGGGCCGGGTGACAGCAACGACGGATCTTGCGTTTTGCAGGTGCGCCATGAGCGACTCACAATTTTACTGGCAGGTGATATAAGTGCCACACGTGAGCGGGAAATGATTCGCTATTGGCGCGAAAAGCTAAAGGCCGATATTTTAGTACTGGCTCATCATGGTAGTCATACCTCGACTGCGGCTTCTTTCTTGAAATGGGTCGATCCGACAGTGGCTGTGATCAGTGCTGGCGAGGCCAATCGTTTTGATCATCCTCGCCCCAGCGTAGTTCAACGCTTGGAGCAGCGGGGTGTTAGGGTTATGAATACTGCTAGAGAAGGCGGTATTACTGTTACTGCGGGGCCTCAGGAAATAAAAATTACCGCCCTTCGAGATGGCAATATTCCCTATTGGCTAAGTCTACCCTGAATGGCGCTAAGCGGGCTTGCCACAGGTATACTGCAGCAACATTGGAGGACGTTATTGTGTTTGATTTACTTGCCGCAGGCGGCTGGGTTATGCCGGTCATCGTATTATGCTCGGTTATTGCCTTGGGTATTTTTATCGAACGCTCAGTGGCACTTAACCCCGAGCGAATTGCGCCTCCGCATTTACTTGCCAATGTGTGGAAGCAACTCAAGGCAGGGGAGCTAGATGCACAACGTCTCAAAGCGTTGCGGCAAGGGTCTCCACTCGGTGCGATTTTGGCGGCAGGGCTCGCCAACCGTAGTCAGGGCCGTGACGTTATGAAAGAAAGTATTCAAGAAGCTGCAGGTCACGTAGTACACGATCTCGAGCGTTACTTAAACACTTTGGGAACCGTGGCCGCTGTCGCGCCGCTACTGGGGTTGCTGGGTACCGTAGTGGGGATGATACGCGTTTTCACTGAGATAACGGTACAGGGCACGGGCAATGCGAACGCGTTGGCTGGCGGGATTTCAGAGGCGCTGATCACAACGGCTGCAGGACTGGTAGTCGCGATTCCTGCGCTTGTCATGCACCGATACTTTACCGGTAAGATCGACACCATTGTGGTGGGGCTAGAACAGGTTTCAATCAAACTCGTCGATGCGCTGCACACGGGTAAGAAAACGGAATACGACCTTTGAGGTTTCGTCGAAAACGTTCTGATGAGCTGTCAGTGAATTTGACACCGCTGATTGACGTGGTCTTTTTGCTACTGATTTTCTTTATGGTTTCGACCAGTTTTACCAAGGCAACGCAGTTGGCTATTAATTTACCCGAGGCAGAGGGTGAGCCTGCCCCTAAGCGTGCGAGTAAACTGGAATTGATGATTGCAGCAGACGGGTCTTTTACGCTCAACGGAAAGCCGGTGTCTAGCCAGCCGATTGATCTTCGTCGTGCCCTACGTAACGAGGCAAAGGATGATCGCGACATTCCGATTAGCATTGCCGCTGATGGTGCAGCAGCACACCGTTATGTCGTCACCGCCCTCGATGCCGCGAGTGCTTTGGGCTTTCACCAATTAACCATAGCTGCGCAAACTCCTAGTGGCGCCAATGACTGACCTGGATAAATCACACCACCGAGGCGACTGGGCGTTGTATCGTCGTTTGATCGCTTACGTGGTGCCTTACACCTCAGCGTTTATCTTCAGCGTCGCTGGATTTCTGGTGTATTCCCTTGGCAGTGTGCTGTTGGCAGACCTCACCCAGTTTTTACTGGATTCATTAGGGCAGAGCACTCAGGTTGAATTGGGCTTGGTCTCCGCAGCGGCGCATTGGTTCTGGCCGCCTGGAGATAAAGATCCCTTAGATTACGCGCGTGTGGCAGTGCCTGTTGCCGCAGTGGTGCTGTCACTGGGCCGTGCCCTGGGGTTCTTTGTCGGTAACTACTACATGAATGTGGTGGCCCGTAGTGTAGTCCATACCCTTAGAGTTGAGCTATTCGAAGTGATGATGGCGGCGCCTAGACGTTACTACGATGCGAATACTGGCGGTAACCTTCTTAGCAAAATCACCTTCAATGTTGAGCAGGTGTCGGGAGCTGCTAGTGATGCCTTAAAGGCAATTTTGCGTGAGGGTCTAACGGTGTTAGCGCTCGTCACCTACATGTTGTATCTCAACTGGCGTTTAACGCTAATATTTTTTGCGGTTGCACCCGCTATTGGATTGGTCGTGGTTGTGGTGGGTCGCCATTTTCGTCGTTACAGTCGCCGCATTCAGGATTCTATGGGGTCTGTCACTCAGGTGAGTAGCGAATCCTTGGGGGCCTTTGAAGCCCTTCGGGTATTTGCAGCCGGCCGACAGCAAGTCGAAAAATTTACCGAGGCGAGTCTTTTTAATCGCAATCAAAGTTTAAAGTTGGCATTTGTTCAGGCGGTTTCAACCCCAGTTATACAAACCTTACTGGCTTTGGCGTTGGGCGCGTTATTTTGGTTTGCACTCGATCCAACGATCCTTGCGGGATTTACGGCCGGATCGTTGGTGGCGTTCATCACTGCTGCAGCTCAAATGGGTAAACCAATACGCACTCTCAGTGGTGTGCAAAGTATTATTCAGCGGGGTCTTGCCGCAGCTGAGGATGTCTTTGAGCAGATTGACATACCGCCCGAGCCCGATCGCGGCACAACATCAGTAAGTCGTGCAAAAGGCGAGATAGCCATTGAGCATATGAGCTTTCGCTACCCGGGAGTCAGCGAATATGCTCTCGAAAATATTTCACTGCAGCTGCAGCCCGGCGAAACGGTTGCGCTCGTGGGCCGCTCTGGCAGTGGCAAGTCGACTCTAATACAACTTTTACTTCGCTTTCACGCCCCTGAACACGGTGAAATACGTCTCGACGATTTAGTGATTGAAGAATACGCGTTGTCAGACTACCGCAAGCAGTTTGGGGTCGTTTCTCAAAGCATTAGCCTGTTCAGCGATACGATCGCCAACAACATTGCTTTTGGGGAAATGAGTGAGGCGTCTTATGACGACGTACTGGTTGCGGCACAGCAGGCCCACGCGATTGAATTCATTGAAGCGCTACCCCAAGGTCTAGATACCGTTTTGGGTGATGGTGGCGCAGGTTTGTCTGGAGGCCAAAAGCAACGCCTCGCGATCGCAAGAGCCCTACTTAAAGATGCGCCAATTTTGATTCTTGATGAGGCAACCTCGGCCTTAGACACTGAATCTGAAACGTATATCCAAGAGGCTTTAGCGGGTTTTTGCAAAGATCGAACAACGTTGATCATTGCTCATCGTTTGTCGACGATTGAAAGCGCTGATCGAGTGGTGGTTATGGATCAGGGGCGGATTGTGGCCTCTGGTACACACCTGCAGCTGCTCGCTGAAAGTCCTCTATATGCACGTCTTCATAAGCAAGAAATTGTTCAATCATGATGGCCTGGCGCCAGCGCATTGAAAGCTTTGTTACTCGGGCATGGTACGAAGGAGCCGGGTGGCTTTGGTTGGTGTGGCCTTTCAGCCTGATAACAGCTTTGGTGGTGCGCTGGCGTCGCTACTGGGTCAGTCCCCTATCATTGCCAGTGCCTGTCGTCGTGGTGGGTGGAATTACCGTTGGTGGCACGGGTAAGACGCCAGTACTTATCGCTTTAGCAGAGGCCTTAGAGCGTCAAGGTCAGAGGGTGGGGATCATCAGTCGTGGGTACGGCGGTACTGTGGGCAATGGCCCCTATACAGTTCAGCGCTCGTCATCTGCTGCTTTGGTAGGCGACGAACCATTGCTAATTGCACAGCGCGTGAACGTGCCGGTTGTGGTTGGGCAAGATCGATATGCAGCGGCTCAACGATTAATCGCAGAGTGCCAACCCACGGTGATTCTTTCGGATGACGGCCTTCAGCATCTCAAATTGCCCAGAGACTTTGAGATTGTCGTGCTTGACGTGTCCCGAGGCCTAGGTAATGGACGCCTGTTGCCCATGGGCCCTCTCCGTGAGCCCGCCCAGCGACTTGATGCGGTTGATTGGGTGTTAATACGTAACGGTGTTGATGAAGAGACGGGGTTTTCCTATCAACTACAGCGTTTTGAACATGTGCTTTCGGAAAAGACCCTGGTGACACAAGGCATTGCCGATCATTGGCAAGGTCAGCATGTGGCAGCCGTTACAGGTCTTGGCCAACCAGATCAATTCTTTGCGGCTTTGGATTCACTGAATTTAAATGTGAGTTCTCATGCTTTCCCCGACCACCATTTTCTGACGGAAAAGGATCTCGCTACAATTGACGCAGATGTTATTGTTGTGACCGAAAAAGATGCGGTTAAACTCTCGGGATTCAGCGATGATCGTATTTGGAAGTTGGTGATCACGACAGATATTCCAAATGCGTTGTTACATCGTCTTCACGAAAAGCTAAATCAAAGGGAGACTGCCCCCTGTTCAATATTGTAATTCCAGCGCGTTTTTCCTCTACAAGACTACCCGGCAAGCCCTTGTTGGACATCGGCGGGCGTCCCATGGTCTGGTGGGTTTGGCGTCAAGCCTGTGCTGCAGGCGCGGAGTCGGTGGTTATTGCGACTGACGACGCTCGCATTGCCGACGTGATGCTTGCAGACGGCGCAGATGTTGCGATGACGAATAGCAATCACCCCTCGGGCACAGATCGCCTTGCTGAGGTGGCGCAAGACCGCGGTTGGGCGGAAAACAGCGTTGTCGTCAATGTTCAGGGTGACGAGCCTCTTATGCCGGTCCAAAATATACAGCAGGTGGCTCAAGAGCTGATTGTGCATCCTGAGGCGAGTATCGCGACCTTATCGGAGCGGTTAACCTGCGTTGAACAGCTGGATGATCCGTCTGTGGTAAAGGTGGTGGCTTCTGCGTCGGGCAATGCCCTGTACTTTTCCCGCGCCGCTATACCCTTTCTGCGAGATCGAGGTGAGCAGTCCTCAGCGCTTTTATTGGCAACTGCCCGCCGGCACATCGGTTTGTATGCGTATCGCTGTGGATTTTTGCAGGCCTATGCCACATGGCCTCCATCTGAGACGGAAAAACTGGAATCTCTGGAGCAACTTCGCGCTTTAGACCAGGGTCATACTATTAGGATCTCGGATGCGGCTGAGCCGGTCCCTGCCGGTGTCGATACCCCGGCAGATCTTGAGCGTGTTCGCAGCCTTTTGGTGGGCTGACTCATGGCTATTGAGCCTTCGTTTTGTTTGAGCCGTTATAACGCCTTGCGCTTAAGCTCGCGGGCGCAATGGTTTGCGCAGGTAGAATCCCTAGAGTCTTTGCACGACTGTCTGAATTGGGCGACTGCGCGGCAACTTGGTGTATTACCGCTGGGTGAAGGCAGCAATGTCATACTGCAGGCACATTTAAACGGACTGATTTTGAAGGTGGCGCTTAAAGGTATTTTGCTACTGCGGGATGACGGTGGGCAGGTACGACTTCGTGTGGCAGCGGGTGAAAATTGGCATGACTTTGTGGCTTGGTGTGTCGAGCAGGGCTGCTACGGTTTAGAGAACCTGGCGCTTATTCCTGGATCGGTCGGGGCCGCACCGGTGCAAAATATTGGTGCTTATGGTGTTGAGGTGGCCGATTGCATTGTGGGTGTCCAGGCCATAGACGTCATGACAGGAAAGGTCGTTTATCTGTCTGCAGAGGACTGTCAGTTTAGCTACCGTTCAAGTGTCTTTAAACAGAATCAGGGGCGTTCACTCATTATTACGGCGGTCGATTTTCAATTGAATCGCGACGCCCCGGTCAATACTGCATACCCCACGCTAAAAGACGCCTTGTTTAAATCCGCCGTGAATAAAGATGCGCCAAATCACCAAGATGTTTTTGATGCTGTAATAAAAGTGCGCAGTCAGCGATTACCTGATCCTACACGGACACCAAACGTAGGTAGTTTTTTTAAAAATCCGCTGGTCTCACAAAGTGTCGCAACTCGGCTGCACGGAGAGTTCCCTGGGTTACCTCAGTACGAAACAGATTCTGCGTTAATCAAATTATCAGCGGCCTGGATGATTGATCAATTGGGTTGGCGAGGCAAAGAGTTAAAAGGTGTGGCTGTCTCCGAAGCTCATAGTTTGGTTTTAGTCAATCGAGCGGCCCATTCATCTACGGCGGTGCTCGGTTTATCGGCAGCGATTCAACAGTCGGTATTGGCCAGGTTTGGTGTTGAGCTGGCTTTGGAACCTGAAATATTAGGGTCCCCAGAAGACAGATCCAAATGACGGGCTTTGACGCCAAAGGTTTCTTAAAGCATCTGACGACACGTCCAGGCGTCTACCAGATGTATGGCAAAGAGGGTGATCTACTCTACGTTGGCAAGGCTAAAAATTTAAAGAACCGGGTGACTAGTTATTTTCGTGCGAGTGGGCTAACCGCAAAAACGATGGCCCTGGTTAACCGAATTGAAGATATTCAGGTAACGGTCACGAGCACCGAGGTCGATGCGCTGCTGCTAGAGCATAACCTGATCAAAGAGCATCGACCGCCCTATAATATTAGCCTTAAAGACGATAAATCTTATCCTTATATTTACCTAAGCAGTCATGACCGATGGCCGCGCTTGGCACTTCATCGAGGTCCAAAGCGTCGCAAGGGTGAGTATTTCGGTCCGTACCCCAGTGCAGGTGCGGTGCGTTCAACGCTTCATTTGTTGCAGAAAGTGTTGAAGGTCAGGCAGTGCCAAGACAGCTATTTTCGCAACCGTTCCCGTCCCTGTTTGCAGTACCAGATTGGCCGCTGCAGCGGGCCTTGTGTTGGGCTGGTAAGCGAAGAACAGTATGCCGAGCAAGTGGATAAAACGGTCTTGTTCCTAACGGGTAAGTCTCAAGAGCTAATGGGTAGACTCGCTGATGAAATGGAGAGCGCTTCAGCAGAACTGCGTTTTGAAGAGGCGGCTGAAAGGCGAGACCAACTCATGCAACTGCAAAAGGTGCAGTCCGTACAGGGCATTGAGGGCGCTCAAGGTAATCTCGATATTTTAGCGGTTGCCGTGGCCGGTGGTGCTGCCTGTGTGCAGGTTTTATTTATTCGTGAGGCGCGAGTGCTGGGAAGTCGAACTTATTATCCGCCAACTCGACTCGACGAAGATGCAAATGCCGTCTTGGATGCGTTCCTGCCCCTCTTTTATTTATCGGGCAGGCAGGTCATTCCTCACGAAATTATTGTAACGGATCTTCCCGAGGGTACGGAATCTTTAGCTGAGGCCCTCAGGCTTCGCGCCGGGCGCAAGGTAGAAATTCGGTCAAAGGTCAGAGAGGCGAGAGCCCGTTGGCTTGAGATGGCGCAGCAAACTGCTGACACAAATTTAACAGCGCACCTTAGCGGAAAACAGACCATGGCGGGCAGGCTTGAGAGTTTACGACGAGAGCTTGACCTCGATGTGCCGCCTAGCCGAATGGAATGTTTCGATATTAGTCACAGTTCAGGCGAGGCCACCGTAGCTTCCTGCGTCGTGTTTGACAGTAGCGGGCCTCGAAAAGCAGATTATCGCAAGTTTAATGTCGAAGGCATTCAGCCCGGTGACGATTACGCTGCCATGCAGCAAGCTCTAGAGCGACGCTATAAGCGTCTGGCGGCAGGTGAGGGCAGTCTGCCCGATGTTTTATTCATCGATGGAGGCAAAGGACAGGTTTCTCAGGCGATGAGTGTTTTGGGAAACTACGGCATAGAGAACGTGCGGGTTTTGGGTGTGGCAAAGGGTACAACGCGTAAGGCCGGGTTTGAAACCCTCGTTGACGGCGAGACGGGGAGAGAGTCGGTGCTCCGTGGTGATAATCCTGCGCTTCATCTTATCCAACAAATTCGTGATGAGGCTCACCGTTTTGCTATTACAGGCCATAGGGCGCGCCGAGCGAAAGCTCGGCGAACATCTAGTCTGGAAGGCATTCCGGGTGTAGGTGCTAAAAGGCGTCGAGAGTTGCTGCGGCATTTCGGCAGCGCGTCAGGAGTTTCCGGTGCGCGTGTTGAGGAGCTCTGCAAAATTGAAGGCATAAGTTCGAGTCTAGCGCAAACAATCTACGATCATTTACACAGCGTCAACGATTGAAAGCTTTTTGATCGTGGCGGGGTGTGCCACACTCTAAGTTCCTGCGACGTTTGTGTCGTCTGACTGTTGTTCTCGAGGATCAGTGTTTGCCATTCAATCTTCCGAATATTCTGACCCTAATGCGTGTCGCTGCCATCCCGGTTTTGGTGTTGTTTGCCCATCTGGGATCGCCCTGGGGTAATTGGGGTGCTGCAGCTTTATTTGGTGCGGCCGCCCTTACCGATTTAGTCGACGGCTGGTTAGCCAGGCGCTCAGGTCAGACCACGGCTTTTGGGGCTTTTTTAGACCCGGTAGCCGACAAGCTCATTGTGGCGACGGCATTGGTTTTATTAACTGCGAGATTTGACGACCTTTTGATTACCCTCTGCGCATGCGTGGTGATAGGGCGCGAGATTGTGGTCAGTGCATTGCGCGAATGGATGGCTAGGCTGGGTAAAGAGGCGTCGATGGCTGTTAATCAAATTGCTAAGGTAAAGACTACGCTGCAAATGATAGCGATTTCCTTCTTACTTCTGTTGTTGCCGGAGTATGCGAATACTGTCTGGTTTATATTGGGCAAATCGTTGCTGATTATCGCCGTACTGCTCACGTTGTGGTCTATGGTGGTGTATTTACGTTCATTCTTTGCAGTAATTAGAGAAAGCGAAGGGCACTAACCTAAGTAGCCGCAGTGATAAGCTGATCGCCATAGCGGTGTTTTTGACGGCTGGCATGTAACTCGGTTTGTATTTTGCAGTCGTTCTGGGTGCGCATTAGCCAACAGATTTCTTCTGAAACCGTTGCCGCTATGGCATCGCCCGCGTATACTCCGCGCCTGCTGCAGCAGGGCTGCAGGCATCTTCTAGCAAGTTCCTCCAAGGCTCGGTGGCAGAGTGGTAATGCAGCGGATTGCAAATCCGTCAACGCCGGTTCGATTCCGACCCGAGCCTCCAAT
>CALKNZ010000085.1 GCA_938091995.1 uncultured Luminiphilus sp.
CCTTGATATCCAAAACCTGAGATTGCTCGATCGACTCGGCAGTAACCACGGAGACCGCTATCGGGATGTCTTGCAAGGTTTGCTGACGCTTGGTGGCTGTAACTATTACCTCTTCCAACATGGCGTTGGCCTCAAGCTGGACTGCCATTGCAATGGCCGCGGCGGCGAAAGGTAAGTGGCGTTTTGTCATATTCATGGATACAAATCTCCGATTCACGCCAGCGAGGGCGCTGCGTGTTGATGTAAATAGTGGTTAGCACACGGCGGCACGCCGTGTTTTGCCGGCAGGAGGATAACGGGAGTTGCTGCAGAGTGAAAGTGGTAATATTGATGTTGCGGCTGCGGTAGGGTCCGCAAAACACTAGGGGCAGAAATTCATGCTTGGTGGGGTTCGCTGATGGGCTGTCAAGGCTCTTGCTGTCGAGACTCTATGGGTTATTCCAAGGCAATTAAGTCACGGAGCACCTGAAAACTGCGTTCGAAATCGGCTTCAGAGGGGGCGCCCAGGATAACATCGACGACCAGGCCTTTTCGGTCCACCACCACAAAAGCAGCCTGCTGGGTCAAATTCCAGGTAGCCTGGCCGATCCCCTGTTCGTCCAGAACCAGTGTTGCCCTAGTGAAGATTCGCTGCTCATCGACCACGGCACTGCGCACAAAAGGTTTTACAAGCGCCGAGGTCACCTCGAGGTTTACGATAGCTGTAATGTCATAGCGGTCAATATCAAGCTCTCGCTGCATGCGCTCGGTCATTGGGTCGTAAAGATCACCGCCCTTGCGGGTGCCAGCAACGTATTGGATCACCTGAACCTTGTTTGAACTGCCGGGCCAAGACCAGGGGGCTAGTGAGTAGTCATTGCCGTCGAGGATAACCTGGCCGCCTTCGGTGATGGTCACGGGGGGCAGAGGCTCTCCTAAGATTAGGTTGGCCTTGGCCTTGGCATTGGCGTCGGCGGATCCGGGAAGGCTCCACAGCAGCAGGCCCATGGCTGCCGCCGCAGTGACCCAGCTTTGATTAAGCCGCGAACGCAGCCCACCTAGGAGGGACGTTTTCTCGCGGATTATCGAGACGTTCACTTTAGTTGCCTCGGAGGCAGACCGGTATGCTGTGTTGCGAACGAATTACCCTTGCCTGTTACACGCCGGTGTCGTTTTGGTGGATCTCTTGACGGTATCAGATGAAGCTTGCCGTTACCGATCAGGTCACGGCGCCCCATGCGCTTGAGCTCCTCTCGCAGCAGCGGCCAGTTTTCCGGGTCGTGGTAGCGCAGAAAAGCTTTGTGCAGCCGGCGCTGCTTGAGCTTGTTGACGACAGGAACGGCATCACTGTTGCGGCGGACTCGTTTCAGCGGGTTGTGGCGGCTGTGATACATGGCCGTTGCGGTGGCCATGGGCGATGGATAAAAGGTTTGTACCTGATCAGCCCTAAATTTATTGTGCTTCAGCCACAGAGCGAGATTGACCATGTCCTCGTCACGAGTCCCCGGGTGCGCGGCAATAAAATAAGGGATGAGATACTGTTTTTTGCCCGCCTGCTTCGAGTAGGTATCAAACAGGTTTTTGAAGCGTTCGTAGGTACCAATGCCAGGTTTCATCATGTGCCCTAAAGGCCCATCTTCCGTATGCTCCGGGGCTATTTTCAAATAGCCACCCACATGATGCGTCACCAATTCCTTCACGTACTCGGGGGTTTCAACGGCCAGGTCGTAGCGCAGTCCCGAGGCGATCAACACTTTTTTGACGCCCGGAACTGCTCGGGCGCGTCGGTACAGCGATACCAGGGGAGTCTGGTCGGTGTTCAGATTTTTACAGATGCCGGGAAAGACGCAGGATAGCTTGCGACACTTCGCTTCGACTTCTTTGCTCTTGCAGGCCAACCGCCACATATTAGCAGTGGGTCCGCCCAGGTCTGATATGACTCCGGTGAACGCGGGGCTGGTGTCTCTAATTTTCTCGACTTCCCGGATGATCGAATCTTCAGAGCGGTTTTGAATAATACGCCCCTCATGTTCAGTGATCGAACAGAAGGTGCAGCCGCCGAAGCAGCCACGCATGATGTTGACAGAGTGTTGAATCATTTCGAACGCGGGCACCTTAGCCTCGCCGTAGGAGGGGTGGGCACGACGTGCATAAGGCAGTTCAAAAACCCAGTCGAGCTCTTCAGTTTCGAGTGGAATAGGCGGGGGGTTAATCCACACATCCCGATCTCCATGCCCTTGTATTAGAGCGAGGGCATTGTAGGGATTGGTCTCTTTATGCAGAACTCTTGATGCGTGGGCGTAGAGCGCAGGGTCGTCGCGCACCTGTTCGAAAGAGGGTATGCGAATCACACTGGCGGCTGGGTTTTTAGCCGGCATGATCCGAACAGCTTGCACCGAGTCGTCAGACTTCTCGTCGGTGTCACACTGGCTGGGGGCCATACCTTCATAAGGGTTGGGGTGCACGTCGACAGGCCCCGGGTTATCGATGTCGGTAGAACGCAGTTCCCTGAATCCCGGTTCGACCCCCCGGGTAATAAATGCGGTGCCGCGTATACCGCGTAGCGTCGAAATAGATTCTCCGGCGGCGAGGCGATGTGTTAATTCCACGATTGCTCGTTCGGCGTTGCCAAACAGCAACAGGTCTGCGCGGGAATCGAGCAATATCGACCTTCGAACCTTTTCACTCCAGTAGTCGTAGTGGGCGATGCGCCGCAGGCTAGCCTCAATGCCTCCAATGACAATCGGCACGTCGTTGAAGGCTTCACGGACTCGCTGACTGTACACTGTCACCGCTCGGTCTGGGCGCATGCCAGCTTTGTCCCCCGGCGTGTACGCGTCGTCGTTGCGGCGCTTTCGGTCAGCGGTATAGTGATTGATCATTGAGTCCATGTTGCCCGCGGCAATGCCCATGTATAGGTTGGGCTTGCCTAGGACTTTAAAGGGGTCCGCGCTATGCCAATTGGGTTGGGCAATGATGCCAACGCGATAGCCCTGGCCTTCGAGCACACGCCCTATAACCGCCATACCAAAACTGGGGTGATCAACGTAGGCGTCGCCTGTCACGACGATAACATCGCAGCTGTCCCAGCCGAGCAAATCCATCTCCTCTCGAGATGTGGGCAAGAACGGCGCCGGCCCCAAGCATTCAGCCCAGAATTTTCGGTAGCTAAAAATTGGGGTTGCTGTGGTATCCGGTGCCGTTGTCACTACGGTACCTTTAGCTTTGTGACTCAACGTCATTGATTCTCCAAACCCGATGCAGCACTTCGTACAGACTCAGGCATGTCCAGTTTCCCGCCGCAGTGTTTGCAGAAGTCAGCGTCAGGGGTGTGTTCCCCAGCAGAGCAGATGGGGCAGTTCCAATTGGCGTACAGGATACGGCGTTTGTTGAGTCGCTCCCACAGTTTGGCCGTAATAATCGCTGTAGGTACCGCTAAAATTGAGTAACCGACCAACATGCCAAATGCCGCGAGAGATTTCCCAAGGCCTGTTTGCGGGGTGAGATCGCCGTAACCCACTGTGGTAATAGTGACCACGGCCCAGTAAACGCTAACAGGGATGCTGGTGAAACCGTGCTCAGGCCCCTCAATGACGTAAATTAGGCAGGCAAAAACGACGACGACAATCATCACGAGCACAAAGAAAACAAGAATGGTCCGCGCCGTATTGCGTAAAACCTTGATGATTTCTGTGAGCTCTGCAAATAGTTCAAACAGGCTGAGAACGCGGAAAATTCGCATAACTCTTATGAGTCGTATGATGAGCAGCGGTGCGGCCTCGGGAATGAGGAATGCGATATAGGTCGGCAGCAACGCAAGAAGGTCTATGATGCCCCAAAAACTGGTGAGGTAGGCCGCTCTGTTACTTGTGGCCCAAATTCTGGTGAAGTACTCCACGGTAAATAGCAGTGTAAAGGCAATCTCCAAACGCATAAAAAAATGGCCGTGCTGCTCATGAAGCGTCGCGACAGAGTCCATCATCACGACGACAACACTAATAATGATCATTGCCAAAAGGGTGAGATCAAACGCCTTGCCAGCCGGTGTCGTAGTGCCGAATATGATGCTTTCGAGTTGCTGTTGGCGCGTACTTTGGTTTCGTGTGCTCAAGGTTTTGACTCCGATAATTGAACAAGTGGGGTCAGATACGGAAGAACATTGGCGAGGAGTAAAGGCTGGGCGCTGGCAGTAGGGTGAATGCCATCGGCCTGCATTAATTCCGATTCAAGTGCAATATTTTCAAGGATAAAGGGTGCGATGCTGGCTTTGGCTTGCTCGGCGACGATCGAAAAGCTTTCGCGGAATAACGTTGTGTACCGACTGCCGAAGTTGGGCGGTATTTCCATGGTGAGCAACAGTACAGCAGCGCCGCTTGCTTGAGAATTTAGGGTGAGTGCAGTGAGGTTGTCCCTAATTTTTTTGATCGGAAACCCGCGCAGACCGTCATTGCCACCGAGTTCGATTATCACGATCGCTGGTTTATGGCGTTGTAGCAGGTCGGGTAAGCGCTGAAGTCCACCTCCTGTAGTATCCCCCGAGATGCTCGCATTAATCACTGTCCACTCACCTAGGTTTGCACTCAAGTGTTGTTGCAGCAGTGCGACCCAGCCCTGCTCGAGGTCCATGCCATAGGCGGCACTAATACTGTCTCCTAGCACTAGCAGTTGCTTGGGAGCACCTAAAGCCGCAGGGGCCAGACAAAGCTGTGCGGCAATAATGACGATGGCGAATCCGCGTCCTCGTCTGGAACGTAAAGTGTGCCAGAGGTACTTAAGCATGATCAAAACCATCAATCTCCAGAAGTCGGTGCCGATAGCGGACGGCGAGTTGGAAATCCTGCGGGGCATTAGCTTCGAAATCAAGCAGGGCGACACTGCGGCTATTGTAGGCGTATCCGGCTCCGGAAAGTCGACTCTTCTTGGATTGTTGGCAGGACTAGATGTCGCGTCTAGCGGCGATGTTATCATTGATAATCAAGCTCTGGCTGATTTAGACGAGGACCAACGTGCTGCACTTCGGGCTGAAAAAGTGGGCTTTGTCTTTCAAAGCTTTCAGCTTCTACCTGCACTGACTGCCTTAGAGAACGTCATGTTGCCGCTGGAGTTATCTGGCAGCGCGTCAGCCCTGGACCGAGCTACCGGTTTTTTGGAGCGTGTTGGCCTCGATCATCGACTTAATCACTACCCAAGCATGCTCTCTGGTGGAGAGCAGCAACGTGTGGCGATTGCCAGAGCGTTTGCTGCCAAACCACAAATATTATTTGCGGATGAGCCCACGGGTAATTTAGACAAGGCGACCGGAGATACCGTTATTGAATTATTGTTTGACTTGAATCGCTCTGAGGGAGCGACGCTGGTGCTAGTAACCCATGATGAGCGTCTCGCGAGCCGCTGCAATCAACAGTTTGTCATGGAAAACGGCTATCTACAGGCATCCCATTGAGAGCGGGAAGCCGTGGCATGAATCCCGCAGTTCTCTTGTTGAGAGACTGGCGTGGCGGAGAGCTTGGGGTGCTGCTCTCAGCACTTCTGCTTGCGGTGTCTGTGGTCGTTGGTATCAGTGCGTTTGTAAACAGCCTCCAGTCGGCGCTGGTCAGCGAGAGTTTACGCTTTCTCGCGGCTGATCGTGTCATAAGCAGTGGCCAGTCTATTTCCGATGAATGGACCGCTCGGGCGGAGCTCGAAGGACTCAAGGTGGCACAAACCTTGGGCTTTCCCTCTATGGCAGTGACTGAAAGTGATAATTTATACCTTGCTTCCATCATGGCCGTTAGTTCGGGTTATCCACTGAGAGGGGAGCTGCTGTCCAGTGAAACCCCCTATGGTGAGGTACGAAGCGATGTCGGTGTTCCCAAGCCAGGAGAGGCTTGGCTGGCGCCACGGCTTTTTGCACTTCTGGAGGTCAAACTCGGAGATCGAGTTTGGGTTGGAGACAAAGCGCTGGTTATTTCTGGTGCTGTTCGCAGCCAGCCCGATACTGCCAGCGCGGCCTTTGGGTACGGTCCAAGATTGTTGATGAATCTGGCTGACATTCCCGCCACGAGGGTCATTCAGCCGGGTAGTCGCGTGACCTGGAGATTGTTGCTATCAGGCGAGGCAGAGGCATTAGATGCCTTCACTCAATGGGTAACGCCGCTGTTGAATCAGGGGCAACGGTTACTGGGTGTTGAGGATAGCCAGCCCAGCATCGGCCGAACATTGGATAGGGCTCAAGGGTTTTTGTTGCTCGCGGGAAGTTTGGGCGTAGTGTTAGCTGCGGCGGCAATAGCTCTGGCGGCCCGAAGATTTTCGGAGCGGCATTCAGACCATGTAGCGATCATGAAAAGTTTGGGGGCCAGTCGCGGACGAATCGCCAAGCTTTATGGCGGGAGTTTGCTCATATTGGGGGTGGTTGCGACAGCGATGGGCTGCGCCCTGGGTTGGGGCTTACAAGCACTCTTCTTTAAGCTGTTTGCTGAGCAACTGAGGGTCCAACCAGGAGCCATAGGTTTTGAGCCTTATTTCATTGGTGGGGCTACCGCGCTGGTCTGCTTGGGCTTTTTTGCTTGGCCGCCTCTAGAGCGACTTGCTCAGATACCGCCCTTACGCGTTCTGCGCCGTGATATTGACGCAGGTGGTGCTCAGCGCTGGTCAGATTATGTGTTGGGTGCGGCCTCCGTTTTTGCCTTGATGTGGTGGTATTCGGGAGATATTAGGGTAACCAGCAGTGTGGTTGCGGGTTTATCTCTCACCGTTGGCATGGGGTATGTTGGAGCCCAGTTACTTTTACGCGGCGGACGAGCTCTGGGAAGCGCGGCGGGAAGCGTGTGGCGTCTTGCTTTAGCCAATTTGCAACGGCGAGGGACAGCAAATGCCCTGCAAATGGTGATCTTTGCTATTGCTATCATGCTTATGCTGGTACTAGTCATTGTCAGAACGGCGTTAATTGACCAGTGGCAGGCCCAACTGCCCCCGGGAAGCCCTAATCATTTCATGCTGAACATTACGGCTGACGAACGTGCGTCCTTGAGCACTTTTCTCGCCGAGCGAGGTATCGAGTCACAGCCGCAATTTCCCATGACCCGAGGCCGGGTCATGGCGGTTAACGGTGAGGAGCTGGCAGCACCAGACAGCCAACAGTCACAACGACGCCAGCGAGAGGCTAACTTTACTTATGCCGACACTTTGCCAGAGGCCAATGAAATCATTGCTGGTGAGTGGTGGGATGCCGATACCGACGAGGCGCAGGTTTCTTTAGAGGAGGAGTTTGCCCAGCGTGTAGGGGCCAATGTTGGTGATATCCTAGAGCTGCGTATTGCTTCAGAGAGCTTCAAAGCCAGAGTCTCTAGCTTGCGAGAATCTGACTGGCAGAGCATGAAGCCTAATTTTTTCGTTATCTTTCCGAAGAAAACCCTGCAGCGCTTTCCGAAAACTTTTCTCACGAGTTTTTATCTACCTGCCGAGCAAAAAGCGGTCTTAAACACGCTGATCACCGCTTTTCCAACGGTAACAATTATCGAGCTCGACATTGTTATTGCTGAAATTCGTACCATTATCGAGCGGGTGGGTCAGGCCATTGAACTGGTGTTGGCCGTTATTTTACTAGCGGGAAGCTTGGTGCTGATTGCCGGTGTTCAGGCCAGTGTGGATATTCGTTTGCGCGAAAGTGCACTGTTAAGAGCTTTGGGGGCGAAAAAGAGCCTGTTGCTGGGTGCCTTGCTCATCGAATTTTCCACACTCGGTGCTTTTGCGGGTTTACTCGCTATTTTCGGCGCTGAAATGGCAGCATGGGCGTTGCAGACCCAAGCCCTTGACCTCACTTATCAGGCCAGTCCTTGGCTATGGCCCTGGAGCATTTTCGCGGGTATGAGTCTCATTGGTGGGCTGGGTGTTTTCAGCTGCCTCAAAGCGGTGGCAGTGCCACCGCTGGTTGTTCTGCGAGAGCTCTAGCAGGCATTAGCCCAAAAGATGTGCCACGGCATCACGCTCGTCTGACAGCTCTTTGGCTGTGGCATCCATCTTTGATCGACTGAAATCACCAATATCAACGCCCTGAACAATGGCCCAGTCGCCACCGGTACAGCGGCAGGGAAATGAGTAAATGAGCCCTTGAGGTATGCCATAGGAGCCGTCTGAATAAACGCCCATAGAGACCCAGTCGTCACCCGTGGTTCCAAGAGCCCAACTGCGCATATGGTCAATAGCGGCATTTGCCGCTGAGGCCGCAGAGGATGCCCCGCGCGCTTCAATAATGGCAGCGCCCCTTTGTTGTACCGTAGGAATAAAGCTGTCTTCGTACCAGGCCTGGTCAATAAGATCGATCGCTTTTTCACTCTTGACCTTGGCGTTGAACAGGTCGGGGTATTGCGTGGCTGAGTGGTTCCCCCAAATGGTCATACAGGTTACGTCATTGACGGTGCTTCCTGTTTTTTGGGCAATCTGCGTCGCGGCGCGATTGTGATCGAGGCGCGTCATCGCGGTAAAATTGCGCGGATCAAGATCAGGGGCGTTGCGCTGTGTGATCAGTGCATTGGTATTGGCCGGATTTCCTACGACAAGCACCTTGGCGTTTCGCGAGGCATGATCGTTCAAGGCTTTGCCTTGTACTGAAAAGATAGCGGCGTTGGCCTCGAGCAGGTCTTTACGTTCCATGCCAGGCCCTCGGGGTCGGGCTCCCACAAGCAGTGCATAATCGGTGTCTTTAAAACCTACGTTAGGGTCATCGGTACACACGACGCCTGCCAGTAGAGGGAAAGCGCAATCGTCCAGCTCCATCCGTACGCCTTCCAGCGCCGTCATCGCGGGTGTGATGTCGAGCAGCTGTAAAATTACGGGCTGGTCATTGCCGAGCATGGCACCAGAGGCAATGCGAAATAAAAGGGCATAGCCAATTTGGCCTGCGGCGCCAGTAACCGTAACGCGAACGGGAGCTTTCATAGTGATGGTCCTCAATGGGGAGCGGAGTTGCTGCGCAGGGTCTGGAAAATTTCCGTCGATAACGTCTGCTGCGGGCGGGATTTTCAGGTGCTGACCAAAAAAACTCAAGTCGTAAGGGTAGGTAAACAAAACTTTATGTGTGTTTTTGGACCCAAAAGCTGCCTTTCTATATGATCGACGCTTCTTCAGACCGGTGTACGGCCATGTCAGGACCCGCTCGAGACAATTTCATGCAGACCACGAGCCCAGCTAGCAGCAAATCCCCCAAAGATACGCGTAAGCAGGATTATTCGTTGAATAAGCTCCACAAGCGTTTGCGGCGCAATGTGGGGAAGGCTGTTGCTGATTTTGCCATGATTGAAGAGGGTGACCGAATCATGGTGTGCCTGTCTGGTGGCAAAGACTCCTACGCTATGCTCGATATTTTACTAAGTCTCAGAGATCGTGCGCCCGTGGGTTTTGAGCTTATCGCTGTCAATTTGGATCAAAAACAACCGGACTTTCCTGAGGAAATATTGCCGAAATATTTAGAAGAGCTCGGTGTTCCCTACTACATTTTAGAGCGAGATACCTACAGCGTAGTGAAATCTGTGATACCTGAGGGTAAAACCACCTGTGGCCTATGCTCGAGATTGCGACGTGGCACTCTCTATGGTTTCGCTGAGCAGATAGGTGCCACCAAGATTGCCTTAGGCCATCATCGCGATGATATTGTTGAGACGTTATTTCTTAATTTGTTTTTTGCAGGGAAACTCAAGGCGATGCCGCCAAAGTTGTTGAGCGACGATCGGAAAAATGTGGTCATCCGGCCCCTGGCTTATTGCAAGGAAGCAGACATCGCGCAATATGCCAAAGCTAAGGCATTTCCCATCATTCCCTGTAATTTGTGTGGGTCCCAAACCAACCTGCAGCGGCAAGAAATTAAGCACATGCTACAGGGCTGGGAGAGGCAATATCCGGGTCGTATTGAAACGATTTTCAAAGCGCTGAGTAGCGTTTCTCCCTCTCAGCTGGCAGATCAAGATTTGTTTAATTTCAAGGACTTAAAGATTGAAGTTGATAAAGATATTCATCTTCCTGAGTTGAAGGTTGTGCAGTTATGAGGCACTTGTTTTAGATGGTAGACGATCTGCTCAGACTCGAGTCGGTAGATTTAGATCGTGGCGCGCGTCGTTTATTAACCGGCGTGTCCTTTCAGGTACGCCCGGGTGACTGTTGGCAAATGTTGGGCAGTAATGGGAGTGGTAAAACCAGTCTGATGCGGACCATTGCTGGATTAACTCGGCTGGGTTTGCAGGGCCAACGCATCTGTACAGACAATTTGCTTTACCAAGGGCATCTCCCGGGTCTTAAAACTGGGCTCAGTTGCCGGGAAAACCTTCGCTGGCATGCCAGTGGCGGGGTAGTGAGTAATGTTGAAAAGATCGACGCGGCCTTAGCCCATGTCGGACTGCAGGGCTACGAAGATAGGGTCATTTGCCAATTGTCGGCAGGACAGCAACGGCGGGTTGGGTTAGCTCGCTTATGGTTGTCTCAGGCGCAGCTGTGGTTACTCGATGAGCCCTTTACGGCTATCGATGTCAGAGGCACGGCACTGCTTGAAGCCCAAATGCAACGCCATTGCGCTGCTGGGGGTGCAGTGGTTTTTACCAGTCATCAGCCCACCGGTATGTCTGAGATAAAAATACTGGATCTCAATCAATATGCTGCCTGAGTTGGGTACATTTCTGCGCTTTCAATTGCAGCGCCATCTGCAGCTTGCGCTTCGTCGTCCCAGCGACGTGGTAGGACCATTACTCTTCTTTTTGATGGTGATCACGCTGTTCCCTATTGGGTTGGGGCCAGACCCCAAGGTCTTGGCAGTGTTGTCCCCCGGAATTTTATGGGTGGTGGCTCTGCTGTCCAGTCTGGTTGTGAGTGGACGATTGTTTCAGGCCGATTTTGAGGATGGAACGCTGGAACAGATGGTCCTCTCGCCGCATCCTTTAGCACTCTCAGCGATGGTTGAAGTGTTTTGTCACTGGTTATTAAGTGGTGTTTTACTGGCGCTGGTGTCACCCGTATTCGCCGCCTTGCTGAATATGCCCAGTCGGGCTATTCCTGTACTGATGGTGAGTTTGCTCATTGGCACTTTGTGCCTGTCGCTCATCGGTGCGGTAGGGGCAGCACTCACAGTGGCGCTGCGGCGGGGCGGGGTGCTTTTGTCGTTGCTGTCAATTCCTCTTACTGTACCGGTATTAATTTTTGGTGCGGCCGCCGTTCGGGAGGCAGCGCTGGGCTACGATCCTTCTTCATGGTTAGCCCTATTGGGCGCTCTGGCGGCAGGTGGCTGTGTTTTGGCGCCACTGGCCATTGCAGCTGGGCTGCGTATTTCTCTCGAAGCCTAGGAACAAGGTTTTTGAACAGGAACGGGATATAATCACAGCATGTGGTCAATTGTGCACAAAATGGGTTCGCCCCCTTGGTTTTTCCGGTTTGCTAACGGCGCGATAGCTTGGTTACTGCCTATCGTGCTGATTACGCTGGTGGTCGGCTGTGTTTGGGGTCTGCTAATCGCGCCTCCTGATTATCGTCAGGGCAACAGTTATCGCATTATTTTTATCCACGTGCCTGCCGCGGTCGTGGCACTAGCCGGCTACTACGTGATGGCAACGGCGGGACTGATGAGCTTGGTTTGGAAAATTAAGATGGCCGATACGGCCATGCGCGCCCTAGCGCCGGTGGGAGCAGCGCTGACATTCGTGGCTCTGGTGACGGGCTCTATTTGGGGTAAGCCCACTTGGGGGGCTTGGTGGGTATGGGACGCTCGAATTACTTCCATGCTGATTTTGTTGTTTCTGTATTTGGGCGTAATGGCGCTGTCGGAGGCCTTTGATAACAAAGTGGCGGCAGCAAAAGCCTGTGCCGTGTTATCTCTTGTCGGTACGGTCAACATTCCCATTATTTATAAGTCTGTGGACTGGTGGTACAGCTTGCACCAACCGGCTTCGATAAAATTTACCGGCGAGAGTGCTATCGACGCATCAATGCTGTATCCCCTGCTGCTAATGATCGTGGCTTTTTATGGATTATTTGCGTTATCCGTCTTGCTGCGGATGCGCACAGAGTTACTTGTAACCCATCGTCAGTCAGCCTGGCTAAGATCGGAGTTGTCATAATGTACTTTGAAACATGGTCTGCAGTTTGGCACATGGAGGGTCACGGTCCCTATGTTTGGGGAGCTTACAGCCTTACGGCGTTAGTGATTGTTTTGTTAGTGTTGTCCCCCTGGGTTCGCGCTCGTGAGCTAACCCAAGATATTCGCAACGAGCAGCGGCGTGCTGCTGCGGCGAGCGCTTTGGGGGCAGATCATGCATCCGAAACGTAAGCAGCGGCTGATCATCGTAATCTGCATTGTCGTATTTTCCAGCACCGCTGTGGGGCTTATCAGTTATGCACTGCGCGGTAATATCAATCTCTTCTATCCACCTGCCGATGTTATCGCTGGCAAGGCTCCCACTGATCGAGCGATTCGTGTGGGCGGCATGGTCGTCGAAGGCAGCATTAAGCGCTCAGAAACGGATTTGACCACAGTATTTGCCGTTACGGATTACGAGGGCGTGGTTGAGGTCAGTTACACGGGTATTCTGCCGGATCTGTTTGCCGAGGGAGAAGGCGTTGTGGCCTCGGGCATGTTAGCGGTTGACGGTCGATTTATGGCGACGGAAGTGCTGGCAAAACATGACGAGAATTACATGCCACCCGAAGTGGCGGCAGCTCTGGCGGGCAAAAAGCCTAAAACGGGCGCCTACAATTATCAGGAGGGCGGCTAATGCTGGCTGAGCTCGGACATTTTGCCCTGATCATTGCGTTTGTGCTTGCGTGTCTTCAAGGCGTTATTCCGCTGATTGGCGCCTGGCGCGGCCATTCCGGAAGCATGCTTTTGGGGCCACCCCTTGCGGTTGGTGTTTTTGTGTTTTTGCTGATCGCCTTTGCGATTTTGACTACGACGTTTCTGCAGGATGACTTTTCGGTCAAGGTGGTGGCCTCTAATTCCAACAGTTTCATGCCTGACATTTATAAGTTTTCTGCAGTTTGGGGTAATCATGAAGGTTCGTTGTTACTTTGGGTTCTGATTTTGTCTGGCTGGATGGTGGCGGTGGCCCAATTCAGCCGAGGTTTGCCTCTGACCGTACTGGCACGCGTGTTGGGTGTCATGGGCTTGGTTGCTGTGGGTTTCATTGCTTTTTCATTACTGACCTCAAATCCCTTCGAGCGACTTTTGCCGGGAATACCAGCGGAGGGTCGTGACCTGAATCCATTGCTGCAGGACCCGGGGCTTATTATTCATCCGCCACTGTTGTACATGGGTTATGTGGGCTTTTCCGTACCTTTTGCCTTTGCCATTGCCGCTTTAATGGGGGGCCGACTAGACGCCGCCTGGGCGCGATGGTCTAGACCCTGGACGAATGTCGCCTGGGGTTTTCTGTCTTTGGGAATCATGCTGGGCAGCTGGTGGGCGTATTACGAATTGGGCTGGGGCGGCTGGTGGTTCTGGGACCCTGTTGAAAATGCCTCGTTTATGCCGTGGCTCGTGGGGACAGCCTTAGTGCACTCCCTCGCGGTGACTGAAAAACGCGGTCTGTTTAGGTCTTGGACCGTGCTGCTAGCCATAGCGGCCTTTTCTTTGTCATTACTGGGAACTTTTTTGGTACGTTCGGGCGTGCTCACCTCGGTTCACGCATTTGCTGCTGACCCCGATAGAGGTTTATTTATTTTAATCTTCCTCGCGCTGGTAATTGGTGGCTCATTGGTTTTGTATGCGCTTCGAGCCCCTACTGTGGCCAGTCGCGTGCAATACAGTGCTTTCTCAAGGGAAGCACTTCTGTTGGCCAATAATTTCATTTTCGTGATTTCAGCGACAACAGTACTGCTAGGGACGCTTTTTCCATTGGTGATGGACGCTTTAGGGCAGGGGAAGTACTCCGTGGGGCCACCGTACTTTAATGCTGTTTTTGTACCCCTGATGGCGCTGCTGGTCCCCTTCATGGGCATAGGCCCGGTGAGTCGCTGGAAGCAAGATTCGCCCTCGCGTTGGCGACAGGAGTTATTGCTTCCCGCTGCTGTGGTGGTTTTGTGCGCGCTGGTTCTGCCTTTCTTAACGCTGGGCTTCAACCTGTGGGTGGCATTAGCTGTTTTGCTGGCCGGCTGGGTGTTGCTGGGTCTGCTGCGAGACTTTCTCGAACGAACACGTTCAGCCTCGGGTATGGCGAATAAGTGGCGACGCCTCACACCCAGCTACATGGGTATGTTATTGGCCCATGCGGGCTTCGCCGCGATGATTTTAGGCGTCACCGTCGTGAGCCAACACAACGTGGAGAAAGATCTACGTATGCTGCCGGGCGACTCTGAAAATGTGGCGGGTTATCGCTTTGAATTCGTCGGTGTAAGCGCTGTTGTAGGCCCAAACTACGATGCGGATCAGGCTGACTTTCGTGTTTACAGAGAGGGCGAACTGGTGGCGGAGCTGAGCCCACAGAAACGCCGATATCGTGCGAGTGGTCAGGTGATGACCGAGGCCGCTATCGATCCTGGGATGTTTAGAGATTTGTTTATTGCCATGGGCGAACCTGTTGGTGAGGAGGCGTGGGCGATACGCTTGCAATACAAGCCAATGATTCGATGGATATGGTTCGGGGCTTTGATGATTGGTTTTGGTGCCATTACCACCGCTTTCGATCGTCGCTATCGCCTGCGTGTGCGTCGTTCAGAGGCCGCTGACGCTCAGGCGATTCTCAGCAGTCAAAGCAGCCATGCCAAGGCTTAGACTATTCTTGCCGCTTGCGGCATTTATTTTGCTGAGCCTGCTATTGTTTAAAGGGCTGTCCCTCGATCCCACGTCGTTGCCTTCTGCGCTGGTGGGTAAACCTATGCCCGACTTTGCACTAGAAGAATTACACTCGTCTGAGGTCTTGTCGAAGCAAGGCATTATCGGTGAGCCTATGCTGGTAAATATCTGGGCGACTTGGTGTTATTCCTGCCGAGTTGAGCACCCTTATTTGCTCGAGTTGGCCGCTCAAGGTGTGAAAATCATAGGGCTGAACTACAAAGATGATAGCGTCAAAGCTATTGCTTGGCTGAAAGATCTGGGGGACCCCTACGCACTGACGTTGTCAGACACAGAGGGCATGTTGGGGTTAGATATGGGTGTTTATGGCGCACCAGAGACCTACGTAGTGGACGCCGAGGGTGTCGTTCGATACCGCCACGTGGGCGTTGTAGATGCCCAAGTTTGGGAATCTCAACTCGCTGAGTGGTTTCGTCCGTTCCGAAATAAAGGAGTAGTGTTGCCGTGAATTTCTGCGTTTCAATGATGCGGTGGTTGCCGGTGGTTAGCCTTTGCCTAACCGTTATCTCAGCGAATGCCGTGATTGAGACCTATGAGTTTTCGGAGCCCAGCCTGGAGGCTCGTTATCATAGACTCAGCGATGAGTTGCGCTGCCCAAAATGCCAAAATCAAACGATTGCCGACTCGAACGCACCTATCGCTAAAGACCTACGATTTCTTCTGCACGAGCAGTTACAGTCAGGTGCGAGTGACGATGAAATCTTGAGCTTTATGGTCGACCGCTACGGTGAATTCGTGCGTTATCGTCCTGCTATGGATAGCAATACAGCGGTGCTGTGGTACGGCCCCTTACTCTTGACCTTGGTAACCCTAGGCGCCCTGGGGTTACACCTTCGAGGTAGGCAAGCCATCAAACCTGCGTTAGAGCCTAGCGAGGAAGAGCGGGAAGTGCTTCGCGCGCGCTTGGCGGTAAGAGACAGTAACCCGGAGCGTCAACCATGACGAGCTTCTATGCTGGGGCTGCGGTGTTGACGCTGCTGTGCCTTGGCTTGTTACTGATACCTCGCTGGCAACGTCGTCGCTGGCAGGGCGAATCGAATTTAGATTGGCTTGCTTTGCGCCAAGAGGAATTGGGCGCTGGCGTGCTCGCCGATCAGCAGGCGCTTAGTCGTGACGCCGAGCTGCGGATTTTGGATGAGTCACCTGGGGGTGAGAGCGAACAGCTTTTAGAGAGTAGGGGTACCTTTGCAGGAGGCTGGCGCGGTCTATTGCTGCTGACTACGGTGATAGTGAGTTTACCGGTGTTGTTGTATGTCAATCTTGGCGCTATTGAGGACGTGCGAATTACCGCAGCATTAGAGGGTCTGCAAGACGCCTCGCCCGAGGAGGTGCAGACTTTACTGGCGGACATTGAAGCACGGTCCAGCGCAAAACCGGGTAACGTTGAGTACTTATCCCTGTTGGGGGAGTACTACACAGCACAAAATGAACACGTTCGGGCATTGGCGGTCTACGAGCAGTTGCTGCTGCAGTTTCCTGAAAGCGCTGAGGTGCTTGCTCGTGCTGCTCAGGCGGAGTATCTGATAGGTGAGCGCCTGCTCACTGAACAAGCCCGGAGACGGGCTGAGGCCGCGTTGGCGATTAACCCGGAGCAACGAAGCGCTTTGGGAACACTGGGTATGGCCGCTTTCGAGGCAGGGCAGTACACCCAGGCATTACAGTATTGGGAGCGACTATTGGGGTTTGAATCACCAGGAACCCCAGGCTACCAAATGCTAACAACAATTATTGCTGAAGCGCGGACACGGGGTGGAATTGCGGATGAAGCCGTGGTTTCGAAGGTCGTGCCGGAGCAGCATTCTGGCGCTGGCGTCATGGTGACCGTGGCCTTGCCCCGGGGTCAAAGCGCCCAAGGCACTGTTTTCATAGTGGCTCGACCCAGTGGCGGCGTGCAACGCATGCCCACCGCGGCAGTGAGAAGGGAGGCCAGCGAGCTGCCATTTACTGTCCGCCTTGATGATGCTTCCTCAATGGCCGGACAAAAGATTTCAGAACTCAATCTTATTGATGTTGAAGTACAGCTGTCTGCTACGGGGCAGCCGGGGCGAGGAAATGCGAGTTGGTTAGCCACTGCGAGCAATATTGAGCCCACGAATGACGCCGAGATAGCGTTGATTCTAGAGCCCGCCAGGCCTCAATGATGAATTCGTGAACTGGACCCAAAGCTAGATATAGTGTTGGCAAGCTAGAGGGTATACACTACATGTTGTGTCCTCAGGGTTGATCCTTGATGTTTCCCAATAGGTAGGTAAATGCGTCTCAAATCCATCAAGCTGGCTGGCTTCAAGTCCTTTGTTGACCCTACAACGGTCAATTTTCCTAGCAATATGTGCTCTGTCGTGGGGCCCAACGGATGCGGCAAATCCAATATTATTGACGCCGTCCGATGGGTTTTGGGGGAAAGTTCGGCTAAAAACCTTCGTGGTGAGTCGATGACTGATGTCATCTTTAATGGGACCACGCATCGTCAGCCCGTTGGGCAGGCCTCCATCGAGCTTATCTTCGATAATACCTCGGGAAAATTAGTGGGCGAATACGCAGCCTATGCCGAGATATCGGTGCGCAGGGTTGTGGGCCGGGAGGGCACCTCCGAGTACTGGCTAAATGGCGCTAAATGTCGTCGCCGAGACATCACAGATCTATTTTTAGGTACAGGTTTAGGGCCTAGAAGTTACGCCATTATCGAGCAGGGCATGATTTCCCGCTTGATTGAGTCAAAGCCTGAAGAGCTCAGGGTTTTTATTGAAGAAGCGGCTGGCATTTCTAAATACAAAGAGCGTCGTCGTGAAACTGAAAGTCGCATGCGCAGGACACTGGAGAATTTAGATCGTCTCGCCGATCTCCGCGAGGAGCTCGAGCGTAACTTACAGCACCTATTGCGTCAGTCTCAGGCTGCGGAGAAGTATGCAGAGTTCCGTGCCGAAGAGCGCGAACTTAAATCTCAGCTTCTCGCACTGCAGTGGCGAGAGCACCAACATAATAGCTCAGCGAGTCAGCTGGCCTTGTCAGATTTAGATGTTAAGCAGGAAGCCGAGCGCGCGGAATTTGAGCGGGTAGGGGCCAGTATAGAGGGTACGCGGGTTGCCCTTGCTGAAGCGACCGATGCATTCAACAGCGTTCAGGCTGACTACTATTCTGTGGGTGGTGAAGTCACACGGGTAGAGCAAGCACTAAAATACGAGCAGGAACGGCGTGCCACTATCGAATCTGACTTGCGTCAAACCCGGGAAGGGTTGCAAGAGTCGAAAGGTCATCTCAATGCAGATACGGAACGACTTGCAGCTTGGCGCCTAGAGCTTGAGTCATTGAGGCCTTTGCTGTCAGAGCAAAGAAGTGCCGCAGATGCCGCCGCGGGGGTTTCGGCCGCCGCTGAAGAGGCTATGACTAACTGGCAAAACCGTTGGGATGAATTTAACCAAAACGCCGCAGGGCCCAAGCAAGCCTCTGAGGTTCAACAAAGTCGTATTGTGTATCTAGAGCAAGTGCTGCAAAGAATCCACGAACGCGGTGGGAAATTGCGTCAAGAACTGGAGGCACTGGAAACTGAGGATATTGATAAAGATCTCCCCGAGTTGGAAACCCAGATTCGTGCTGGAGACGAGGCCGTCAAAGCTCAGGAGGAAGCGCTGCTCGAGCTAGACGCTGAAGTGGCTGGGCAGCGCGAAAACATTGAACGCCTGCGTGATGAGCAAGACAAGGTGCGAGCACGCCTTCAACAGCTGAAAGGTCAGGAAGCGTCACTGCAGGCCTTGCAAGAGGCTGCTCTCGCACAGGGCGATGTCTCTGCAACGCAGCAATGGCTTGCTGATCTGGGGTTAGAGAGCAGTGGCAACGTCTACGAAGCTCTGCAGGTTCAAGATCAGTGGACGCTGGCAGTTGAATCGGTACTGGCGGAGAGACTCACGGGGGTGTGCACACAAAACTTTGCTCAAGTCCAAGACGCTTTTGACAGCGCGCCTGCGGGGGCGAATATTTTAGCTTCAGGCCAAGTTGGTACCGGGGCGCCCGGGACCTTGGCCGAAAAGGTTGTGGGGCCAGCATCTGTACTGGCGGCGCTTACGGGTGTGCATATCGCTGAAAACCTGTCTGCCGCTCGCGACATTTTGATCACGCTGGGTGCTACTGCCTCAGTTATTACCCCTGATGGAGATTGGCTAGGGGCTGGCTGGGCTTCCAAACCCTCAAAAAACGATGCGGGGCAAGGCATTATCCTGCGTAAAGCTTCTCTGGATGGTGTCGCAGAGGAGATGGCAGAGCTCGAAGGGTCGCTGCAAACAATTAATCAAAATCTTGCCCAACTGCAGGATTCAAGACGAGCTAACGAAGACAAACGCAGAGCCGGCGAAGCGACCCTCAAAACCTTCGTCCAGCAACAAGCCGCAAAGGTTACTGAACGTGGCGCAAGGGTGGCCGCGGCAGAGCAAACCCGGCAGAGAACCCAGCAGCTGCAGGCGGATTTGGCTGAGTCCGGATCCCAGTTTGAAACAGAACAAGCATCACTGGCTGGGGCAAGATCAGAGCTGCAAACGGCCATTGACCAAATGGCTTTGGATGGCGATCAGCGATCGGCTCTGAGTCAGGAGCGGGATCAACTCAACCTTCAGCTTCAAAACGCTCGTGTAGCTGCCCGTGAAGCGCGAGACAGTGCTCATAGCACGGACGTGCGGGTGCAAAGCCTAGGAAGTCAGGCCGAGACAGTTGCGAGTTCTATCAACCGCCTTGAACAACAGGTGGAGCAGCTTCAGGGTAGAGTCACTGATCTGACTGAGCAGCTACCCGTTGGCGACAATCCCGATGCTCAGCTTCAGTCGGAACTCGAGACGCTACTGGCGCAACGGGTCGAAGCGCAAACTGCGCTCACGGCCGCCCGTCAACGTGTGGCCGATCACGATCATGCCTTGAGAGAGCAGGAAAAGCTTAAGCTGGCCGCCGAGCACCGGTTGCAGGCAATTCACAGTGAACTTGAGTCAGGTCGGTTACAACAAGCCGAACGAAACGTAAGAATAGAGAATTTGGAAGGTCTGCTTCGAGAGCTCGAGGTGACCCCTCAAGAGGTAGTCGAGGGCCTACCACAAGAGGCTTCGGAACCGGAATGGCAGGTCAAGGTAGAGCGTGTAGCGGCTCGTATCGCGCGGCTTGGTCCCATTAATTTGGCGGCTATCGATGAGTATGCCAAGGCTTCAGAACGCAAAACCTACCTCGATGCTCAAGATGCCGATCTGCAGGAAGCCCTACAAACGCTTGAAGGGGCAATTCGTAAAATTGATAAAGAAACTCGTAGCCGATTTAAAGACACCTTTGAGCAGATTAATTCAGGGTTTGCAGAGCTATTCCCCAGGGTCTTCGGTGGTGGATCAGCAAATCTTGAAATGACCGGCGATGATCTACTCGATACGGGTGTCGCCATCATGGCCCGGCCGCCTGGCAAGAAAAACAGCACTATTCACCTGCTCTCTGGTGGAGAAAAGGCGATGACAGCCATAGCGCTGGTATTTTCAATTTTTCAACTCAATCCAGCGCCATTTTGTATGCTGGATGAGGTCGACGCACCTCTCGACGACGCCAATGTTGGGCGCTATGCCCGAATGGTCAAAGAAATGTCAGAGCGCGTTCAGTTCATTTTTATCACGCATAACAAAATCACCATGGAAGCGGCGAATCATTTGATGGGCGTCACAATGCACGAGCCCGGAGTTTCTCGCCTGGTCACCGTGGATATTGAGGAAGCGGCACAGCTCGCAGCCAGTTAACGCCGGTAAGGGAGGGGGTAGGCGATGGATCTTATGATTCGGAACTGGATGATCATTATAGGCTTTTGCCTGATTATGGTGGTGTTACTCGACGCGCTGCGGCGGGTATTCAAAGACCGTCGCGACGAAGTACGGCTCAACGCAAAAATTTCTCGACGTGATCTTGATGACCTTGACGACGATGACTCATTCAATCTGTTGACTGAGCTACCAAACGGCGGTGCGCGGATAGTTAGCCGCGAGGACCTGCAGCCGACTTCTGCGGCGCCGAGCCAAGATGATGATGTTGCACAGTCCAATGTAGAGGTGTCAGCCGCAGGAGATGCGGTTGAGGTGGCCGAAGGTGCGCCGACATATGACACAGAGACAGAGTCAGAGTCAGAGTCAGAGTCAGAGTCAGAGACAGAGACAGAACCAGCGCTGCCATCATTTTCAGCGACAGAGGGTGGCGACTTCATGAGGATGGACTCCCCAGCGCCGGTAGATGATGACCGTGTCACTAGCGGACCAACTCAGGAGATTGTGGAAGAAGAACCGACACAGCCCAGCGAGGCAACGCCACAGGAAGAGGGTTCGGCGGTAGAGACCATGGACTGGCTGGAGGGGCTAGAGGTGCCAGCGACCGAACCCGAGCCTGAGGCGCGATTGCCCCGTGATCTTGACCCCCATGTATTTGTTCTCAATGTGATCTCCCGAGCCGAAACCGGTTTTTCGGGTTCAGACATTTTGGGTGTGCTGCTCGCCTGTGATCTCCGTTTCGGCGATATGGATTTCTTTCACCGTCATGAACATCGAGCGGGGCGTGGCCCGATTCAGTTCAGCGTTTGCAATATGCTGAAGCCCGGGGTTTTTAATATCGACGACATGGGTTCACTCTATACCCGAGGACTGATGTTTTTTATTACCTTGCCCGGCCCAGAGGATATGCTCAAAGCCTTCGACTACATGCATGAAACCGCTAAGGCCGTCGCTAAAAATTTAGATGGCTACCTGCTGGATGACACCCACAGCGCAATTACACGACAAAGCATTGAACACATGCGGCAGCAAATTCGGGAATTAGAGCGCCGGGTTGCCCTGCAAAATCGGCGTTAGCACTAGATGTCCAAATTGGATCCCGAACATGAAGTGGCTCGCCTGCGGAAGCTTCTGCAACAATGGAGTGCCGAGTACTACCGCGATGATGCGCCTACTGTCAGTGACAGTGAATTTGATAGAACGCTTCTAGCGCTGCGCAATCTTGAACAAGCCTTCCCTCATCTCCTGTCAGCAGATTCCCCGACGCAACGAGTCGGTGCAGCGCCTTTGGCAGAGTTTGATTCTGTCGTTCACCGTTTACCTATGCTGTCCCTCGATAATGCGTTTAATGCTGAGGATTTGCTCGACTTTGATCGCCGGGTGCGAGAACGGCTTGCTGTTTCAAAAGTAGGTTATGCCTGTGAACCCAAGTTAGATGGTATTGCGGTCAGTATTGTTTGGGAAAACGGTGAGTTGACGCTGGCGGCAACCCGAGGAGACGGCCGTACCGGGGAAAATATTACTCAAAATGTGCGCACGATAGAGTCTGTACCACTGCGTTTGTCCGGTGAACATATCCCTACTTACCTTGAGGCTCGCGGTGAAATCTTTATGCCGCGAGCGGGCTTTGAGGCCTTCAATGCCCGTGCGCGCAGAGATGGTGAAAAGCCCTTTGTAAATCCGCGCAATGCAGCTGCCGGTAGTCTCCGGCAACTTGACTCCAGTATTACCCGGCGACGCCCTTTATCATTTTGCGCTTATGGGGTTGGCTATGTAGAGGGAATGACGGAAGGTTTTCCGAGCCATACTGTAGCGATGGCTCGGTTGAGCCAATGGGGAATACCGATATCGGCCCATGCCCGCTCTGTAGACAGCATTCAGGCCTGTGAGCATTACTACACTGAGCTGTCTCAAGTTCGGGAGGGTCTGGGGTTCGATATTGACGGCATTGTGTTCAAAGTTGATAGCTTTGCTGAGCAGGAGCGCCTGGGTTTCGTGTCTAGAGCGCCTCGTTGGGCAATTGCGAGGAAGTTTCCGGCCCAAGAAGAAATGACGGTTGTGTTGGGCGTTGAGTTTCAGGTGGGTAGGACTGGCGCAGTCACCCCGGTAGCGCGACTGGAACCCGTCTTTGTAGGAGGGGTGACGGTCTCTAATGCGACGCTTCACAATGCCGATGAAATAGCGCGGCTGGGACTTAAAATTGGCGATACAGTTATTGTGCGCAGGGCCGGAGATGTCATTCCTCAGATCGCAGCGGTGGTTGTCGAGCGACGACCTGAAACGGTCGAAGATGTCTCTTTCCCCGGTAGTTGTCCTGCCTGTGACAGTGTTTTGGTGCGGGAGCCTGGGGAAGCCGTGTGGCGCTGTGATATGGGAATCTCATGTCCAGCGCAACGTCGTGCTGCGATTGAGCACTTTGTATCGCGTCGTGCGATGGATATCGATGGCTGTGGGGAGAAAATCATCGACCAGTTGGTCGATCTAAACCTAATTGAAACCGCTACGGATCTTTATACTCTAAGTCACGACACTCTCGTGGGATTAGAGCGAATGGGTGAGAAGTCTGCCCGTAAACTGCAGGCAGCAATTGAAGACAGTAAAAAAACAACGCTGTCGCGATTCATTTATGCTTTGGGTATTCGAGAAGTGGGTGAAACAACAGCTCGGCAATTAGCGGAATATTATGGGTCCTTGGAGCCTCTTTACGCTGCTACGGTTGAGCAATTGCAAGAAGTCGAAGATGTAGGTCCCATTGTGGCAGGATACCTTTACCGGTTTTTCACCGATCCGGTAAAACAACAAATGATCGATAAATTTTTGAGTCTAGGTGTGCATTGGCCTTCTCCTGAGATTCAGCTCGGCGACCTGCCCTTATCGGGACAAATTTGGGTGGTTACCGGGAAATTGGAGCAGTTGAGCCGAGACCAGGCTGAAGCGAATCTGCGAAGTTTAGGGGCCAAGGTGTCGAGTAGCGTCAGTGGCAAGACAAGCTGCGTTGTGGCGGGTCCCGGTGCCGGTTCGAAACTAAAGAAAGCTCAATCGTTGCAGATCCCGGTGATTAATGAAGCGGAACTTATGACTCAACTTGAAGGTTTGCAAAAATGAGCGGGCGTCGATTGCGCAGGTGTACTTTTGTTTTGGTGCTAGGTTTCTTCCTGGCTGCCTGTGCGACATCCCCCCCTAGCGACGTGAATAACGTTTGTGCCATTTTTCGGGAAAAGTCTGGTTGGTATAAGGATGCAAAAAAATCTCGAGCGCGTTGGGATACTCCGATCTCCGTCATGATGGCCATAATGCATCAAGAATCTCGATTCGTGGCTACGGCTAAACCGCCACGGAAGAAAATTTGGGGCGTTATTCCCGGTCCTAGACCCTCGGATGCTTATGGTTACTCTCAGGCTAAAGACGCAACCTGGGAGTGGTATGAGAGAAGTTCGGGGAGGTACGGCGCCGATCGTGATGATTTTGGCGATGCGGTCGATTTTATCGGATGGTACAGCGATATGAGCTACCGGCAGAATGGCATAGCAAAAGACGATACTTTTAGACTCTATCTTGCCTATCATGAAGGGCATGGTGGTTTTAAGCGGAAGACTTACCGTGATAAGCAGTGGTTGATCGATGTGGCGAGAAAAGTGGACGGGCGTGCAAATACCTACAATAGTCAGCTAAAAGGGTGTGTGAAGAGTCTTGAAGATGACAAGTGGTGGGATTTTTTCTAACTATCACCGGGCTGTAAAGCACACGGCTGTAACATAATGGTCATAATATTGACGTGTAATAGCGGTTTGAGTTGCTATGGATACCAGCGATGACCGTGCATAAAATCCTTATTGTCGATGATGAGTTGGCCATTCGAGATATGCTGAGGATGGCCCTTGAAACCGCCGGTTATGACTGCCTTGAGGCAGAAACGATAGATACTGCTTATCTTAAAGTCATCGATGACCTGCCCGATATTATTCTCTTGGACTGGATGTTACCCGGGGGAAGCGGCATGGAGCTGTTGCGCCGTCTCAAGCGCGAAGAGATTACCCAGGATTTACCCGTGATTATGCTGACGGCAAAGGCAGCCGAGCAAAATGTAATTCAAGGTCTCGATATGGGTGCTGACGATTACATTACCAAGCCTTTTGCTTTAAAAGAGCTGCTGGCGAGGATTAAGGCTTTACTCAGGCGTGCGAAATCTTCAGATGAACATCATCTTTTAGTCGTCAAGGATCTGATGATTGACGTTGATAGCCGACGCGCCAGTATTAAAAATCGGCCTTTGGTGTTGGGTCCTACAGAATTTAACTTGTTAATGTTTTTCATGTCTCACCCCGAGCGCGCCTATACCCGAAGTCAGCTTTTAGACCGGGTGTGGGGCCAGAATAAATATGTCGAGGAGCGAACCGTCGACGTTCACGTGCGTCGACTCCGCGCGGCGTTGGAATCTGAAGATGACAACTATAGCCGACTGATTCAAACGGTTCGCGGCACGGGCTACCGTTTTTCTGAGCATGGATTTTGACTAGCGCGGCTTCAGTGCGATTTTTTCGCAGCGAAATTGTCTCGATTGCAGCCCTCTTAATCGCAGGGCTGATTGCCGGGTTGTTTGTAGATCAACCAGTATTGGGTCTTGTACTGGGCTTGGTATTGGTTCTATTAATGTGGACCCTGCAGCTTTTTCGAATCCAGCGCTGGTTGCGGGATCCTTCGACAGAGCCGCCGAAAGTTCGGGGGGTTTGGGGTTTTTTTGTTGCCAATATTCACTCCACCCAGCGTCGTAATCGAGAGGCACAGCTGCGTCTTGAGTCAACGCTAGATTATTTGCAAGACTCTCTCGCGGCTATGCGCGATGCGGCCATTATTGTCGATCATCAAGCGAATGTGGCCTGGGCCAATGATTCCGCCGACTTTTTGTTGGGTATTAATTTCCCCTCTGATCAAGGCCAACCAATTCTTAAATTAATCAGTTCTGTTGATTTTCGGGAGTACTTCACGGCTGATGATTATTCGGATCCGCTGCGTGTACTGCCGGAGGGGGAGAGAGGACGTTGCTTACAGTTTGAAGTGGCCAGGTTTGGAATGGGTGATCGACTGGTTTTTGCCAGGGACGTTACGCGAACTTTTCGGTTGGAGCAGATGCGTCGTGACTTCGTTGGGAACGTATCCCATGAGCTGCGAACACCGCTCACCGTGATCAAAGGCTACATAGAGACACTACAGACGCTGGACGAGTTTAGCGAGGCGCGGTTCCAAAAACCGCTCGAGCAAATGAGCCAGCAAGCTCTTCGTATGGAGAATCTGGTCACCGATTTACTGTGGCTCTCGCGCATTGAGGCGGTAGAGACTTTACGTAAAACCGAGCTGGTGGATATGCCTCAGTTGATTACGGGTATTGTTGCAGAGTTACAGCCAGCGTTTCCTGATCGCGTTATTGCATTGAGTTTGGAAACTGAGGCGGCGATTCGCGGTGATCAAAGAGAACTACACAGCGCTTTGGGTAATCTTGTGATCAATGCACTTAAGTACAGTGATGGCGATGTCGTAGTGCGATGGTGGTCGACAAATGAGAGCGCGATGTTTTCAGTAAACGATTCGGGCATCGGTATTGCACCTCATCACATAGCGCGACTGACAGAAAGGTTTTACAGAGTAGACAAGAGTCGTAGTAATGCGAGCGGCGGGACTGGATTGGGGCTCGCAATTGTCAAACATGTGGCGACGTCTCATCAGGCCGAGCTTTCGATCGACTCGGAACTAAATGTCGGCAGTTGTTTCAGTCTTGCGTTTCCGTTTGACCCAGCTGACAAAGTTTAATGAAGACCGCTATTTTCTCCGGGCAGTCTATTGGCCCCGCGATCTCAGCAGTGCTGGCTTAGGGACACTGAGCCTACAAAGCTATTGGGCTTTGTCGACAATCACTGACAGCCAAGGCACTCCTCAAGTATCCTAGTCAAGTATCTTAGGCGTGTGTGGCAAATAGGCAAAAAGTTATGAGTGAATTCTGGAGTTCGGTTGTTCATGACCTGAAACCGTATACACCGGGTGAGCAACCTCAAGTTCCCGGATTAATAAAACTCAATACTAATGAGCACTGTCTGCCACCGTCTGCAGAGGCCATGGCCATACTGAGGACAGTTTCGCCTGACAAGTTGCGCCGTTATCCCGACCCTGACAGTACTGCATTACGTTCTGCTATTGCTCGCGTTGAAAATTTATCAGTATCCCAGGTGTTTGTTGGCAACGGTTCTGACGAGGTTTTGGCACACATCTTTCAAGGACTGCTTGCAAGTAGCGAGAGCTTGGTCACCCCTGACATTACCTACAGCTTTTATCCTGTTTGGGCTGCGCTTTACGGATTGGAGCTGAAAACGGAGGCGTTACAGGCAGACTTTTCTATCAATGTGGAGCAGCTCTCGTTCCTGAAGGATGCCATTTTGCTGGCCAACCCCAATGCGCCTACTGGGAGAGCGTTGGGGCTGACAGACATAAAACGTTTAGTAGACAGCAATCCAAAGCGGCTCGTAGTCGTTGATGAGGCCTACTATGGGTTTGGTGCTGAATCGGCTGCTGCTCTGATTCCGGAAGCCGAAAACTTGATCGTAACCCGCAGTCTTTCCAAGTCACACGCTCTTGCCGGCCTTAGGGTGGGCTATGCACTGGGCGCTTCGGAGTTGGTTGAGGGGCTCACCCGAGTCAAGGACAGTTTTAACAGTTATCCACTGGATGCCAACGCACAACTGGTCGCCGCGGCAGCTATTGAGGATGCTCAGTGGTTAATCAGCAGCAGTGCTGTGGTGGTAAAAAACCGCGAAATGCTTTCGCAGGCTTTGCGTGATTTAGGGTTTGAGGTTTGCCCCAGCTTGGCGAACTTTATCTTTGTGAAGCATCCCGATCACCCGGGGCATGCCCTGTTTGAGCACCTTAGAGAAAACAACATTTTGGTCAGACGCTGGGACAAAGCGCCGATTGCTGAGTTTTTACGCATCACTGTAGGAACAGAAGAGGAATGTGCGGCGCTTATTCATTGCCTTGGCGAAAAATGCCAGCCCTAGGTCGCGCGTAAAACGACGCTACCAATAGAGTAGCCGGCACCAAAAGAACAAAGGACGCCCAAATTGCCGGGCGAAAGGTCTTCTCGATTCAAGTGAAACGCAATAATTGAGCCTGCTGATGAGGTATTGGCATAGGTATCCAAAATAGTTGGCGACTCTTTGTCTGTGGGGTCGCGACCCAAAACCCGTCTGGCAATCAGGTCATTCATATTTCGGTTTGCCTGATGCAGCCATAAGCGACTGAGTTGATCGGATTGCAGGTTTAAGTCGGCAAGTTGCTCGAGAATTTGCTGAGCAACCGCGGGACAAACCTCTTTAAAAACTTTGCGGCCTTCCTGAACAAAAAGTTTGTCGACAGCGCCAATGCCTTGCTCATCGGTACGGTTCATAAAGCCGAAATTATTGCGAATGTTATTTGAAAATATCGTCTGCAGGCGTGTATCAATAATCTCGAAATGCGATGGTGCCTGCACCACATCGGCTGCCTCAATGATGACGGCGGTTGCAACGTCGCCGAAAATAAAGTGTGCGTCTCTGTCGCGGAAGTTTAGATGTCCGGTGCAAATTTCGGGGTTTACCATCAGGATTCTTTTGGCGGAGCCAGCGCGAATTGAATCTCGGGCTTGCTGAATCCCAAATGTGGCAGACGAGCACGCAACATTCATGTCAAATGCAAAGCCTTTTGCTCCCAGTGCGTTCTGTATTTCCACCGCCATGGCCGGGTAGGCGCGCTGCATATTAGATGCCGCGACAATAACGGCGTCCAAGTCAGTTCCCTCTAGGCCGGCAGATGCAAGGGCTTGTTGGGCCGCTTTCACGCCGATTTCAGCCATAACAGACAGCTCGGAGTTGGGGCGCTCTGGGATCTGAGGTGCCATTCTTTGTGGGTCGATAATCCCCGACTTGTTGAGCACGAAGCGCGATTTGATGCCCGAGGCCTTTTCAATAAACTCTGTCGAGGAGTACGTGCGGGCTTCAAGCTCACCCTTGGCAATGGCTGCTGAGTGTTCTTCGTTGAATAAATCGACCCAGGCATTAAACGCCGTTACCAGTTCGTCATTACTCACTGACTCTTCGGGGGTAAAGAGGCCAGTGCCACTGATCACTGCATCGGTCTGCTTCATTTCAGTCCCTGTGCCGGTTCAACAATAGCCTCGAAGTTAGCGTTTATCTAAAGCAACATAATCCCGCTGTTGGTAGCCCGTGTAGAGCTGCCTAGGACGACCGATTCTATAACTTCCTGAAATCATTTCATTCCAGTGTGCAATCCAACCCACTGTGCGCCCAATCGCAAATATGACCGTGAACATCGAGGTGGGTATGCCCAAAGCCTTCAAGATGATTCCCGAGTAAAAATCAACGTTCGGGTAAAGTTTCTTCTCAATAAAATAAGGATCTTGTAGCGCGATCTCCTCAAGTCTTTTTGCAATTTCGAGCATTTCATCATGAATGCCGAGCTCCGTAAGCACTTCATCGGCCGCTTGTTTCATGACTTTTGCGCGCGGATCAAAATTCTTGTAAACCCGATGTCCAAAGCCCATGAGTCGGAAGGGATCATCTTTATCTTTTGCTTTGGCGATAAACTTATCAATGTTCTCGACAGTACCAATTTCTTCCAGCATCTTTACAACGGCTTCGTTGGCGCCGCCGTGTGAGGGCCCCCAAAGCGCTGCGATTCCTGCTGCTATGCAGGCAAATGGATTAGCCTGAGACGAGCCCGCTAGCCTCACGGTGGACGTTGACGCGTTTTGTTCATGATCAGCGTGAAGCAGGAAAATTCGATCGATAGCGCGTGCAATAGTGGGCGAGATTTTACTGGGCTCACAGGGAACGCCAAACATCATGTGTAAAAAGTTAGTCGCGTAGTCCATGCTGTTATCGGGATACATAAACGGCTGACCGATACTGAATTTATAGCTCATTGCAGCGATGGTGGGCATCTTTGCAATTAGACGGTAGGCGGCAACTTTGCGATGGTAGGGATCAGAAATGTCGGTTGAATCATGGTAAAACGCCGACAGCGCACCGACGACACCACACATAATCGCCATGGGGTGAGCATCTCTACGGAAACCGTTAAAAAAAGTTCTTATTTGCTCGTGAACCATGGTGTGCTGGTGCATCGTAGTGACGAAATCATCGCGTTCTGAAGCCGACGGCAGCTCTCCGTAAAGCAGCAGATAGCAGGTCTCGAGGTAATTACTTTCTTTCGCCAGCTGTTCGATCGGATAGCCTCGGTGTAACAGAATGCCTTTTTCGCCGTCAATGAAGGTAATTTTTGATTCGCAAGCCGCCGTCGACGTAAAACCCGGATCGTAGGTAAATAAACCATTACCTGTCAGACTGCCAACACCCACAACGTCAGGCCCAAGCTCAGCCTGAAAAACGGGTAAATCGATGGTATCAACGGATCCGTTTCCGTGATCAATGGACAGCGTGGCTTTTTTATCACTCATCAGTAATTCCTGGGACAGCAGTTGCGGGAAGCGCCAAACTATAGGCCGCGCACAGAGAAAGTCAATTTAGAATGGACAAGATTAGGGCTATTTATGCCCGTTTGAAACATAAAATTGTCAGAGGTGTGACGTAAGCATATAATGTGCCGCGGTGTTTTATGCCTTCAATTCGTTAACGCAAGGAACCAGCCTTTGAAACCTATGGTCAGTAAGGACAAGCGTCCGGTTAATCTGGATATCGGCTCCATGCAATTGCCAATCACGGCCTATGTGTCTATTACCCATCGCTTGTCCGGTGTGTTTTTATTTCTGGTGAGTGGACTCATGGTGTGGGCTTTGGATACGAGTCTTCGCTCCGAGGAAGGCTTCAACAGCGTGTCAGCCACACTAGCAATGCCCGTCAGCAAAGCGATTCTCTGGCTCATCGCCTCAGCACTGAGCTACCACGCATTATCTGGGGTCAAACACATCATCATGGATTTTGGGATCGGTGAAACGATGCAAGGTGGGGTGACGGGGGCGCGAATTGTCATTGTTCTCGCCATCGCTTTGGCTGTTTTTTGGGGTGTGGTGATATGGTAACTCAGGTCACTAGTTTCAGCCGTTCGGGCTTGTCAGATTGGTTAATTCAGCGAGTTACCAGCGTGGTTTTGCTGGCCTATTTCATTTGCTTGGCCGGAATTTTACTAGGAGGCGTTGACTACAGCGCTTGGCAAGCCATGCACGAGACCACGGCTATGCGTATTTTCACCTTACTTGCAGCTATGTCCCTGGCGGCACATGCCTGGATTGGCCTTTGGGCAGTCTACACAGACTATCTTACAGAGCGAATGCTGGGGCCGCGCGGCAACTTTATCCGACGATTTTGCCAGCTTGGAACTGTCCTCGCACTGGTGATTTATCTGCTTTGGGTCATACAAATTCTGTGGGGATGACCTTTCTTGCTTGGATTTTTCGAGATTTGCGCTATAACCCCGCCTGACTGTGCGATTGGAGCTGACAATGCGAACTATTTCTTTTGATGGAGTGATTGTAGGAGGCGGAGGCGCTGGCATGCGTGCAGCATTGCAGCTATCACAGTCTGGCTATAAGACAGCGGTCATTTCCAAAGTATTCCCCACGCGCTCTCATACGGTATCAGCTCAAGGCGGCATCACCTGTGCTATTGCGAGCTCAGATCCAAATGATGACTGGCGCTGGCACATGTACGACACCGTCAAAGGTTCTGATTACATTGGCGATCAAGATGCCATCGAGTACATGTGTTCGGTAGGGCCAGAGGCTATTTTCGAATTGGAGCATATGGGGCTCCCATTCTCACGTACGGAAGAGGGCCGTATTTATCAGCGTCCCTTTGGTGGACAGTCAAAGGACTACGGCAAAGGTGGGCAGGCTGCACGAACCTGCGCCGCTGCTGATCGCACAGGCCACGCGTTATTGCACACCCTCTACCAAAATAACGTCAAGAATGAGACGGTATTTTTCAACGAGTGGTTCGCGGTGGACCTGGTTAAAAATCAGGACGGAGCGGTGACTGGCGTTATCGCCATCTGCATCGAGACGGGAGAGACCGTTTTTGTGAAGTCTAAGGCGACGGTCTTTGCGACCGGCGGCGCAGGGCGTATTTATGCGTCTACGACTAATGCCCACATCAACACCGGTGATGGCATCGGTATGGGCCTGCGTGCAGGTGTCCCGGTACAAGACATGGAAATGTGGCAGTTTCACCCGACCGGCATTTACGGTGCGGGAACGCTTGTCACAGAGGGCTGTCGCGGGGAAGGTGGTTACCTCATCAATAAAGACGGGGAGCGTTTCATGGAGCGCTATGCGCCGAATGCCAAAGACCTTGCCGGCCGGGATGTTGTGGCAAGATCTATGGTTCTTGAAATTCTTGAAGGTCGGGGCTGCGGTGAGCACGGGGACCACGTAAAACTTAAATTAGATCATTTGGGAGAAGATGTTCTCGAGTCGCGTTTGCCGGGCATTTGCGAGCTGAGCCGCACTTTTGCCCACGTGGATCCAGTAAAAGAGCCGATTCCAGTGGTGCCAACTTGTCACTACATGATGGGAGGCATACCTACAAACGTGAACGGGCAGGCCATTACGGTCGATGCTCAGGGTAACGACCATATCATTCCCGGGCTGTATGCCTGCGGCGAGGTCGCTTGCGTTTCAGTTCATGGCGCTAACCGCTTGGGGGGCAACTCACTGCTAGATTTGGTGGTGTTTGGTCGTGCTTCGGGCCTCTTCATCGAGAGTGCATTGCGTGAGGGCATCGAGCTGCGTGAATCGTCACAGAGTGACATTGATGTGGCGGGCGAGCGTCTTCGTCATCTCAATGCCAGCAAAGGTGGCGAGAATGTGGCGGACTTGCGCAAGGAATTGCAAAACATTATGCAGAATCACTTTGGCGTATTCCGCCGTGGTGACTTCATGCAAGAAGGTATTACTAAACTCGCAGATCTTCGCAGTCGTGTGGACAACGTGGCCTTGGAGGACAAGTCCGACGCCTTCAATACCGCACGTATTGAAGCACTTGAACTGCAGAATCTGTTCGAAGTAGCTGAGGCGACCGCCGTCGTTGCCGAGGCTAGAAACGAAAGTCGTGGCGCCCACGCCCGAGAAGATTTCACTGAGCGTGATGACGAAAATTGGCTGTGCCACTCGGTTTACCATAGTGAAGGTAAGAAGGTCAGTAAACGTGGTGTGAATTTCACCCCGGCTACGGTTGAAACCTTTCAACCGCAAATCCGTTCTTACTAGTTATTCGTCTTGGGAGATTAAGAGATGTTGCAGGTTAGTATTTATCGCTATAACCCTGAGGTAGACACCGCGCCATACATGCAGGACTTTGAGTTCGATACTGAGGGTAAGGATCTGATGGTTTTGGACGTGCTGGAAGCCCTTAAGGCAAGGCACGATAGCAGCGTTACTTATCGTCGCAGTTGTCGCGAAGGTGTGTGTGGCTCAGATGGTCTTAACATCAATGGTAAAAACGGTTTGGCCTGCATTACGCCGTTATCTGAGACCGTCAAAAACGACAAGCTGGTCGTGCGGCCTTTACCAGGCCTTCCGGTGATTAGAGATCTTGTTGTTGATATGAGTCTTTTCTACGCTCAGTACGAAAAAATTCAGCCCTTCTTGAAAAATAGTTCGCCTGCGCCAGCTATCGAGCGGTTACAGACCCCTGAGGATCGCTCTCAGCTCGACGGCCTTTACGAGTGCATTCTGTGCGCCTGTTGCTCCACGAGTTGCCCGTCGTTTTGGTGGAATCCAGATCGATTTATAGGCCCTGCTGGATTGCTCCAGGCTTATCGCTTTCTTGCGGATAGCCGTGATACCGCCACAGACGAGCGGCTGTCAAACCTTGATGACCCCTTCAGTGTGTTCCGCTGTCATGGCATTCAGAACTGCGTCAACGTGTGCCCAAAAGGTCTTAACCCAACCAAAGCTATTGGTCATATCCGCACAATGCTCTTAAATAGAGCAACCTAAAGCCCGTTGCACCGGGTGAGTTTTGAGGGGCGTAACGCCCCTTTTTTGTGCGCTGGCCTACGCCATTCCTGTTGGGAATCTTATAGAGTCTTTTTAAGCATAATGTGACAAAGGTACAGAGAAACCAGGCATTTTTATCGCGGATACGGCACACCTAGCCTACACGAATGTCCCGGTTACGATTAAAATAGCCCCGCAACACTGGGGGGCTGCAATCGTCTGAGTGCGCATAGACGACTGTGGTTTGGGTTCGCGGCTTAACAAGCGACCCGTTAATTAGGTGGTACAGAAGAATCACGGAGTCAAACATGGCACAACCCTCTACCTTGCAGGGTATGCTGGAGTTGTGGGGTTCTTCCCACATCTCAGGTTCAAACGCAGCTTATGTGGAAGCGCTTTACGAACAATACCTGACAGATCCCAATGCTATTACACCGGAATGGCGTGATTACTTCGACCGATTGCCCAGGGTAAATACAGACAATACGGCGTTGCGGGATGTTCCTCACTCAGTGGTTAGGGAACAATTTGCAAAGATTAGTAAGATGCGCGTCAGGACAGAAGCTACAGTGGCTCATGACTCCCAGGCTACTGAGTATGAGCGCAAGCAAGTTCAGGTCGTTCAGCTCATATCAGCGTATCGACAGCGCGGACACCAACAAGCCTCTTTGGATCCCTTGGGTATTCACCCCAGGGAAACTGTTCCAGACCTCGATCTCGCCTTTCATCAACTCAGTGAAGCCGACGCAGATACGGTTTTTCAGGTGGGGAGCCTCTATTACGGTGCGAGCGATGCCACACTTCACGATATTGTGGAGGCCCTTGAGCGTACCTATTGCAACACCATTGGCGCCGAGTTCATGCACATTGTGGATACCGAGCAGCGACATTGGATCATGAGCCGGATGGAGTCTGTTCGATCTGCGCCTGAATTTTCACGGGAGCAGCGCTTACAGGTTCTAAGACGTTTGATTAAAGCCGAGGGATTGGAAAAATCCCTGGGTTCCAAATACCCCGGTACCAAACGCTTTGGCCTAGAGGGCAGCGAAAGCCTTATTCCTATGATGTCTGAGGCTATAGAACGCGTGGGCGGTTACGGTGCCAAGGAAATCGTTATCGGCATGGCCCACCGCGGGCGCCTAAATGTGCTTATCAATATTTTGGGCAAGAACCCCGGGGAGCTTTTTGATGAATTTGAAGGGCGTGCTGAATACAGTGGTTCGGGTGACGTCAAATATCATCAAGGTTTTTCCTCTAATGTGATGACAAGTGGTGGTGAAGTCCACCTCGCCTTAGCGTTTAACCCCTCTCATTTGGAGATCGTGTCTCCCGTTGTAGAGGGGTCTGTGCGAGCTCGGCAAGATCGTCGCAATGATCCCGATGGCGACACAGTGGTTCCTATTGTTATTCATGGTGATGCGGCTTTTGCGGGGCAGGGCGTTGTTATGGAAACGTTCCAGATGTCTCAGACTCGGGGCTATAAAACCGGCGGCACGCTGCATATTGTGTTGAATAATCAGGTGGGATTCACAACCAGTCAGCGTATTGATGCGCGTTCCACAGAGTACTGTACTGATGTGGCAAAGATGGTTCAGGCTCCCATTTTCCATGTCAATGCTGACGATCCTGAGGCGGTTGTTTTTGTAACGCAGTTAGCCGTAGATTTCCGCAATACCTTCAAGCGTGACGTCGTGATTGACCTCATCTGCTACCGACGGCGTGGGCACAACGAAGCCGATGAGCCGTCCGTGACCCAGCCCCAGATGTATGCGGCGATTAAGAAGCACCCAACAACCCGTGACTTGTACGCTCAAAAACTTATCGCTGAGGGTGTTCTGACAGAAGCTCAAGATGTAGAGCTGATGTCGCGTTATCGCGAATCTCTCGAGCGGGGAGAGCCTCTTGTCAGTTCGCTGGTGATGGAGCCAAACAACTCTTTGTTTGTCGATTGGGGTCCTTATCTCGGACATGAATGGACGGTTGAGTGCGACACCCGTTTTCCCATGGGGCAACTAAAAACGCTCTCTGAACAAATAGCGAGTGCACCTGAGGGTTTCGCGGTGCAGCGACAGGTCAGCAAGTTGCTCGAGGATCGACGCAAGATGGGTGCTGGTGCTCAGGAAATCAACTGGGGTTTTGCCGAGGTCATGGCCTATGCGACGCTTCTCGTTGAGGGCTTTCCCGTACGTATGACAGGCCAGGATATTGGCCGCGGCACCTTCTCACACCGACACGCCGTTATTCACAACCAGAAAGAAGAGGGGCGCCACATAGCGCTTCAGCATCTTGGGAGCCAGCAAGCCGACTTCCGTATTTATGACTCGCTGTTGTCTGAAGAGGCGGTGCTGGCTTTTGAATACGGCTATGCGACAACATCGCCTACGGGACTCGTGATTTGGGAGGCTCAGTTTGGTGATTTTGCCAACGGCGCTCAGGTTGTTATCGATCAGTTTATTGCGAGCGGAGAGCACAAGTGGACGCGTGTCTGTGGCTTGACCATGCTGCTTCCCCACGGCTATGAGGGACAGGGTCCCGAGCATTCCTCAGCACGGCTCGAGCGTTATTTGCAAATGTGCGCTGAACAGAATATGCAGGTATGCATGCCAACGACGCCAGCGCAGGTTTTTCACATGCTGCGTCGGCAAGCGATTAGGCCGCTGCGCAAGCCTTTGATTGTCATGTCGCCAAAGAGTTTGCTGCGTCACAAAGAGGCAACTTCAACCTTAGAAGAGCTCGCTGACGGTCGGTTTGAGACAGTACTTGATGAAACGGACAACCTTGAGCCCGCATCGATTAAGCGCGTGATTCTCTGTTCTGGAAAAGTCTTTTATGACCTGCGCGCGGCACGACGCGAGCGTGAGTTAGAGAGTATTGCGATTATCCGAATTGAACAGCTGTACCCCTTTCCCGAGGAAGACCTAGCCAGAGTAATTGCGCCATACACCAACCTCGAGGATGCCATTTGGTGTCAGGAAGAACCAATGAACCAAGGAGCTTGGTATGCCAGTCAGCACAACATGCGTCGGGTTATTCAGCGTCATAAAGTCGATGTCTACCTGCGTTACGCGGGCAGGGAAGCTTCTGCCTCGGTCGCGGCGGGCTACACAGCACTGCATCTTAAGCAGCAAGAACACTTTATAAACGAAGCCCTGGGCCCAATGCCCTGGGGTAATTGATCAGGATTAGGTAGGAATACATCATGGCAATTGAAATTAAGGCACCGGCATTTCCCGAGTCCGTCGCCGACGGTGAGGTCGCTGCTTGGCATAAAGCTGAGGGCGACACGGTAGCCCGTGACGAATTATTGGTTGAAATAGAAACGGACAAGGTGGTGATGGAGGTCGTCGCGCCGGAGTCGGGGACTCTCACCTCGATCGTTGCAGCCGAGGGGGAAACCATCGAGAGCGAAGCGCTATTGGCGGTGCTGGAAGCGGGTGAGATTACGCAGTCTCCCGCGAGCAGTGAGTCGGCCTCTAAGGATGCCGAGCCTGAAGCCTCAGAGATTGGTGACATGGCAATGGGCCCTGCAGCCCGGGCGATGGTCGACGAGCACGGTATCGATCCGAGCGTTATAGAGGGTACGGGAAAGGGCGGACGTGTCACTAAGGAAGACGTAACCAGACATTTGAAAAATGCCACTCAGCCTGCTCCAGCCCAGCCCGAGTCAGTCCCCGCTGTACCGGCTGCCGTTTCGTCACTGAGTGTACCCGCTGAGAGCCATGGTCCATCCAGCGAACGAATTGAAAAGCGAGTGCCAATGACTCGTATGCGTTCGAAAATTGCCGAACGCTTACTGGAGGCCACCCAGCAGACCGCTATGCTGACAACCTTTAATGAAGTGAACATGGCGCCCTTGATGAAATTGCGCAGTCAATACAAAGAAAGCTTCGAAAAAGCCCATAACGGGACGCGGCTAGGTTTCATGGGTTTCTTTGTGAAGGCCTGCTGTGAAGCGTTGAAACGCTACCCAGCGGTTAACGCATCAATCGATGGTAGCGACGTGGTGTATCACGGGTATCAAGATATTGGTGTGGCGGTTTCAACAAACGACGGATTGGTAGTGCCAGTACTTCGCGATGCAGACTTTATGAGTATTGCCGATGTTGAGGCGGCGATCAGAGACTTAGGGCTAAAGGCTCAAGATAAAAAGTTAACGATTGAGGAAATGACCGGCGGCACATTTACGGTTTCCAACGGTGGGGTTTTTGGCTCTTTATTGTCAACACCGATATTGAATCCCCCCCAAACAGGCATACTGGGCATGCACACCATTCAGGAGCGGCCAGTGGCTGTGAATGGCGAGGTGGTTATTCAGCCTATGATGTACTTGGCATTGTCCTATGATCATCGCCTTATCGATGGCAAGACTGCAGTGCAGTTTTTGGTCACCGTGAAGGGCTTCATCGAAGACCCTGCGCGTATTCTTTTGCAACTTTGACGACATCCGGCATAGGAAAAAGAACATGACAGATTCATATGACGTAATTGTTATTGGTTCCGGTCCGGCCGGGTATGTATGTGCCATTCGCTGCGCTCAACTGGGTAAGAAAGTTGCCGTCGTAGAGCAGTGGGCAGACGATAAGGGTAAGCCCGTCTTGGGCGGCACCTGCTTGAACGTCGGTTGCATTCCTTCCAAAGCATTGCTGGATAGCTCGCATAAATTTCTTGAGGCAAAAGATCACTTTGCAGATCATGGCATAGGTTTGGGTGAGCCGCAGATTAACGTGGCGACAATGATGCAGCGCAAAGATCAAATTGTGGGTCAGTTAACCGGCGGTGTTGCGGGTTTGTTGAAGCACAACGAGATTGATGTTGTTCAGGGGCGGGGCAAACTGCTCGCTAATCGCAAGGTTGAAGTTCAGTCTGCTGATGGCACTGGAACGATTTACGAGGCTGAGAATATCGTTCTTGCCGCCGGTTCACTGCCTATCGATATACCCGTGGCACCGGTTGATCAGGTGCATATTGTTGACTCCACTGGCGCTCTTGTATTTGATGCCGTTCCCGGGCGATTGGGTGTGATCGGCGCAGGTGTCATTGGCCTCGAGCTAGGCAGTGTCTGGGGGCGTTTGGGGGCGGAAGTCGTGCTGTTGGAGGCCATGGACAGTTTTTTGCCATCTATGGATGCTCAAGTCGCGAAGGAAGGTCAAAAGTTATTTAAAAAACAGGGGCTAGATATTCGCCTTGGTGCACGAGTGACCGGTTCTGAAGTAATCGATGGACAGGTCCATGTGACCTACGCGAAGGGTGATGACACGCATACCGAGATCTTCGATCGACTGATCGTTTCTGTGGGTCGAAGGCCACAAACCGGTGAGCTCTTTGCCGAGGACTCCGGCGTGACTATGGATGAGCGTGGCTGTGTCTTTGTCAATGATGTGTGTTCAACCGAAGCACCTGGTGTTTGGGCTATTGGCGACATGGTTAGAGGGCCTATGTTGGCACACAAGGGTTCTGAAGAAGGCGTTATGGTGGCCGAGCAAATTGCAGGACACCATCACCCATTAAATTACGATTTGATTCCTTCAATTATTTATACACACCCCGAGATTGCGGGTGTCGGCAAAACTGAACAAGAGCTCAAGGCTGAGGGCGTAAAATTTAAAACAGGGTCCTTTCCTTTTGCGGCGATTGGACGGGCGCTGGCTGCCGGAGACAGCGATGGCATGATTAAAATTATTGCCGATGAGAATACAGATCAGCTCTTGGGAGCACACTGTGTGGGTCCTTCAGCTGCCGATCTGGTGCAGCAATTACTCATAGCCATGGAGTTTGGCTCCAGTGCTGAAGACATACAGATGATGGTGTTTGGGCACCCCACATTATCAGAGGCTGTACACGAGGCGGCCTTGGCAGTCGATGGAAAGGCCATTCATATGGCAAATAGAAAAAAGCGCTAGGCACAAGAGCGCGCATTGAGGGAGTGGCCCTTTGGTTAACTCCGCACCGAAACGAAAAAACGGGATAATTTATGAATCTTCACGAGTACCAAGGAAAGGCGTTGTTTGCCCAGTATGGTTTGCCGGTTTCAATCGGTCATGCGGTCTCTACACCTGAAGAAGCACGTGCGGCTGCCGAAAAAATAGGCGGCGATAAGTGGGTGGTTAAGGCTCAAGTTCACGCTGGCGGTCGGGGTAAGGCTGGAGGGGTGAAGTTGGTTGATAACCCTGATGATGCAGCGGCTTTTGCCGAGCAATGGTTGGACAAGCGTCTTGTGACTTATCAAACGGATGTTGACGGCCAGCCGGTCTCAAAGATTCTGGTAGAAACGTGCACAGATATTGACCAGGAACTCTATTTGGGCGCGGTTCTTGACAGAGCAAGTCGCCGGATTGTGTTCATGGCGTCGACCGAGGGCGGGGTGGAAATCGAAAAGGTTGCTGAAGAAACCCCAGAGAAAATTCTTCGGGCTGAAATCGATCCGCTGACGGGCCCACAGCCTTATCAGGGGCGTGAACTGGCGTTTAAGCTTGGCTTGGAAGGTGTTCAGGTGAAGCAGTTTGTTGCGATTTTTGTGGGCTTGGCAAAGTTATTTCAAGACAAAGATCTTGCGCTCATCGAAGTTAATCCTCTAGTGATCACCGATGCGGGTAACCTGCATTGTCTCGACGCTAAGATCGTTGCCGACTCGAATGCGCTCTATCGGCACCCGGATCTCCGCGAGATGCATGATCCTTCACAGGAAGATGCTCGCGAGGCGCACGCCGCAGAGTGGGATCTTAATTACGTGGCCCTTGATGGCAGCATTGGCTGTATGGTTAACGGCGCAGGTTTGGCCATGGGGACCATGGATATTGTTAAATTACACGGTGGTTCACCTGCAAACTTCTTGGACGTTGGGGGCGGTGCTACTAAAGAGCGCGTTACTGAAGCGTTTAAAATTATTCTTTCCGACGAAAATGTTAAGGCTGTTTTGATTAATATTTTTGGCGGTATTGTGCGCTGTGACCTCATCGCCGAGGGCGTTATTGGTGCGGTGGAAGAAGTTGGGGTCACAGTGCCTGTAGTGGTGAGACTCGAGGGCAACAACGCAGAGCTTGGCCAGAAGGTGCTAGCCGATAGCGGGCTCAATATTAAGGCGGCCTCAAGCTTGACTGACGCCGCAGAACAAGTCGTTGCCGCAGCGGGGGGTGCCCAATGAGCATTTTAATCGACCAAAATACGAAGGTTATTTGTCAGGGCTTTACCGGTTCTCAAGGATCTTTTCATTCAGAGCAGGCAATCGCTTACGGCACAAAAATGGTGGGTGGCGTAACGCCCGGGAAGGGCGGCCAGAAGCATTTAGACCTGCCGGTGTTCAATACGGTTGATGAGGCCGTTCATCAAACGGGCGCTGATGCATCGGTGATTTACGTACCTGCGGCGTTTTGTAAAGATTCCATCCTTGAAGCGGCGAATGCTGGAATACAGCTGATCGTCTGCATCACTGAGGGCATCCCGACATTAGACATGCTTGAGTGTAAGGTTAAATGTGATGAACTGGGTGTGCGCCTCATTGGGCCTAACTGTCCGGGAGTGATTACCCCAGGGGCCTGTAAGATTGGCATCATGCCAGGACACATTCACTTGCCCGGTCGTGTGGGCATCGTGTCGCGTTCAGGCACACTGACTTATGAGGCAGTCAAGCAAACGACAGATGCTGGCTTTGGTCAGTCAACCTGCGTGGGCATTGGTGGTGATCCCATACCCGGGTCTAACTTTATTGATATTTTGACCCTGTTTGAGGCTGACCCTTCGACTGAGGCAATTGTCATGATCGGTGAGATTGGCGGAACCGCAGAAGAGGAAGCGGCCGCATTTATTAAAGACAATGTCTCCAAGCCAGTTGTTTCCTATATCGCCGGGGTGACCGCTCCCAAAGGAAAGCGCATGGGGCACGCTGGTGCCATCATCTCTGGAGGCAAAGGTACCGCAGATGAGAAGTTTGCTGCGCTCGAAGACGCGGGAGTTCGAACGGTTCGTTCTCTCGCCGATATCGGCTCTGCCATGTCAGATCTAACCGGTTGGTAAGCAGCCCGCTGGCAAGGTTTACTCAAGCCTTGCCAGTGTTTTAACCCACCTAATCATCTCCCTAACGTAAAGCGACAGATAGAAAGCCAGCGAATCTATGCTTTGACCGGTAGGCTCTGCACTTGACCGAACTGTCTGCTGCGTAAACCTACTCAAAATTAAAGAAAAAAGTGAGTCGCAGGTGCAGATCATGTTTGGGCCGCACCCCCTGTGGATTGACGCCATAATGAGTCCACACAACGTTGGGTGTCATGAAGATCTGATTGGATAGCCGGTATTCGACGCCCGCCACGACATTAGTGGCACTCGCACTCGGGTCGAAGGGCAAGTAGGCGATGTCATTACCTTTGACGCTGGGCTCAAACAGGCGCTGGATCTGGGTAATCAAATCAACTTTGTCGTTAATGTGGGCAACGCCCATTAAGGCCGCCAATTCCAGTGGAGGGTCGTTCTGTCGGTCCTGATTGGTGTACACCAACCCCAGCGAGTAACGATCATTGCGTTGCGCAGCGAATACTTGATAGGTATTGCGATCGAAATGGCCCGGGCGAGCCTCGTGGTCAACGTAGAAATCTACCAGTGCATCAGGCGTGGGCCGCCAGGTCACTGCCCCCATAAACTTGTCGTGGGGATTCTTGTCCGCTTCCCAGGTTTCGCTAGACCCATACATGGCACGGTACGACCATGTGCCTGCCTCGGTCAACGCGCCCTTGGCTGAAACCCCAAGATCCCTTGCCGCAATACCCTGTATGTCAGGTGCTGTGCGCACGAGGTAGCGTTTTCCCCAAAATGCTTCAATGAGATCAAAGGAAATGGTCGGTATGAGCCCCCCCGATATCTGGTGTCCCGCTAGTTTTTTGCCAATAGCTAGATCTTGTATGCGGTGCGAGAACTCGTAGTTTTCAAAGGCCCCCTCGTGGTAGGCCTCAAACCGAAAGCGTCCGGTCCAGTCGTCGCGGTAACGGATATCTGAGGTCAGAAATATTCGCCGGATGACAACGCCAGTTGCGTTATCGCCGTCCAGTGTGTGGTGACTCGGGACATGGTAGAGGTCCCCGAACATGAGACCCCCAACATCAAATTCAAGCGCATCTGCTGCGGTAATGACCGTACTGTAAAAAGACAGCCAGGCGCTGGTAAAGATAAGGGGTATCCGCAATGTCTTGATGGTTCGAGATCTTAATATCTGCAGCATAGAGGCCTTTGCTTTCTGTTAGGACTTAGCCATCCCTGTGATTGTGGCCCATAGTCTAGGCTGCATCCAGTGAACTCGTTTGATCGTCGTTCTTTGATGCAGACCGCTTGCCGTCGTTAATTTGTGAAATTTTCTTTGCCAGAGAGATAAAATCGGTTGCTGCTCAAGGCTCACGGCCTTGAAATTTGGACGTATTGCCTCCATTTAGCTGAAAAAGCGCGAATCGAGGAAAAACGCCAATGACTGCCGCCACTGAAGCCAAGAACACTGAAACCATGGGTTTTCAGACTGAAGCTAAAAAGCTGCTTCACTTAATGATCCATTCGCTGTACTCAAATCGAGAGATATTTCTCCGAGAATTAATATCTAATGCCTCGGATGCGATCGACAAGCATCGTTTTGCGGTGATTGAGAACGGTAAGTTGGCAGAAGGTGTTTCCGAATACCAGATACAAGTTGGTATCGATGCGGAGGCTAAAACCGTAACGATTTCAGATAACGGGATTGGCATGAATCGAGATGAGGTTATTGAGCATCTTGGAACCATTGCGAAGTCGGGTACAGCAGCATTTTTGGAAAATCTCAGTGGCGATGACAAAAAAGACTCGCAGCTCATTGGTCAATTTGGTGTGGGGTTTTATTCGGCATTTATTGTGGCAGATCGGGTAGAAGTTGTGACTCGGAAAGCAGGCACCCCAAGCTCAGAGGCTACCCATTGGGAATCGGTCGGGGAGGCCGATTTTTCAGTGAGCCCATCAGAGCGAGACAGTTCAGGAACGACCGTGATTTTGCATTTAAAATCGGATGCTGATGAATTTGCCTCTGAATATCGTATACGCAGCGTTATAAAAAAATACTCTGATCATATTTCAGTGCCAGTCATGATGCCAAAAGTCGCTGATGCGCCTTCCGAAGAAGATGAAAAAGAAGAGGCTGAGGTGGCGCCTGTTGAGTGGGAGGCGGTTAACGAAGCGCAAGCGCTGTGGACGCGCAGTCGCTCAGATGTGTCTGATGAAGAATACCAAGCTTTTTACAAGCACATCTCCCACGATTTTGAAGATCCTGCAACGTGGAGCCATAACCGAGTAGAGGGCAAGCTCGAGTACACGTCGCTGCTATATATTCCCGCAAAAGCGCCTTTTGATCTTTGGAATCGTGAGGGTGCGAGAGGCTTGAAACTATACGTTCAGCGTACGTTTATCATGGATGATGCTGAGCAATTTTTACCTTTATACCTAAGGTTCGTGAAAGGTGTACTTGACTCTAACGATCTTCCTCTGAACGTCTCGCGAGAAATTTTGCAGCAAGACAGCAACGTCGAGTCTATGAAGAGTGCTATGTCCAAGCGCATACTCGATATGCTGCAAAAAATGGCGACGAATGAGCCAGAGCAATACCAGCAGTTTTGGGACACCTTTGGTGAGGTGCTCAAAGAAGGTCCCGCAGAAGATTTCGCTAACAAAGAAAAGATCGCGAAATTACTGCGCTTTGCCTCTACCCATAGCGATGCGCCCGAGCACACGGTTAGTCTTCCTGAATATTGCGAGCGGCTTCCCGAAGGGCAGGATGCCATTTGGTATGTGGTCGCAGAAAATCACCCCACAGCAAAGAATAGCCCACACCTTGAGGTTTTTCGCAAGAAGGGTATTGAGGTTTTACTGCTTTCTGATCGAATCGATGAGTGGTTAATGAGCCATCTTATGGAGTTTGATGGAAAAGAGCTGAAAGATGTGGCGAGAGGCAGCCTAGAGTTTGACGGTGATAACGAAGAAGACAAAGCCGCTTTAGAAACCGCCGGTAAGGCTCATCAGAGTCTTATAGAACGCATGAAGGCTGCGCTGGGTGACAGGGTTGCAGAGGTGCGTCCGACACTGCGACTCACGGAATCTCCTGCATGTTTAGTGGTCGGTGAGCATGAGATGGGTGCACAAATGCGTCGTATCATGGAGGCCGCTGGCCAGGCAGTGCCAGATTCTCCGCCCACCTTGGAGCTCAACACAGAGCATCCTTTGATAGCGCGTCTCGATCAGGAGTCGGATGAGCAGCGTTTTGCCGACCTGACTCAAATTTTGTTTGATCAGGCGACCCTTGCAGAGGGCTCTGCCCTTGAAGACCCTGCTACTTACGTTAGTCGGCTTAATAAGCTGTTGTTGGAGATGAGTCAGTAGCGTGCTGGTCACGGTTTGGCGCCACGGAGAGGCAGGACCGGCGTCTCGTGATCGCGATCGGATCCTCACCCCCCGGGGCACGGATGCCCTGGGTCGGGCGGTATTGCGCTTTCAAGACGTGCTGGTCGAAAAATCCTTGGCCGGTGTGTCAAGTATCGTAACCAGTCCATGGATACGTACGTTACAGACTGCAGCGATCCTGGGTGAAGCTTTGGCAGTGGCACCGCGTGAAGAGTCGTGGCTGGCTCCGAATGCGACAGTAGCTGGCGTAGAGAACGTCTTCAAAGTGGCACAAGCGCATATATTGCTGGTTAGTCATCAACCTCTAGTGTCGGAATTGCTGTGGTACTGGTTAGACAGTCGCGCTTTAGCGCCTCTTGCCCCCGGGGGTTGGGCATCGCTTTACATTGCTGATCACGGGCTAGGGCAGGGGACACTACTTAACAGCGAGGTCCATATTTAGTCGACGATCGGAAGCCGGGTTAGCGGCCTCGAGGCGGGCTACGGGGGCCGTAGACTGCTCCTATGGTGCGTCCTTTTTGTCGTCTGTAAACAACAACTAAAGAGAATCTTTGGTCATATCAACTTACTAGTCTAGACTGTACTCATGGACTCAGTCGTTTCTGCTCATCAAGTCGCCATTTTGGACGACCACGCTACCATCGCCGCTGGGGTTGGTGCCCTTGTGGCGGCGGAGACAGGCTTTGAAGTTCAGGGGGTTTTTCAATCTGTCGCTGACCTCAAGGCTCAGTTTGATGTCGCTTTACCCGATGTGTTGATTATGGATTTACAGCTTGGCGATGAGAGCGTGACCTCTGAAATCCGAGAACTCAATTACCGGCATCCTAAATTGGCTATTTTGGTGTTTACACTGTTGGATTCTCGCACCTATGTGCATGATGCCGTCGCGTTTGGCGCCCTGGGCTTTCTTTCAAAGGTATCGACAGACCATCAACTTATCGACGCTATACATACTGTTATTAAGGGCAATCATTATTTTGGTGCGGAACTGGGGGCGTCGGTTGTCAATATTGATGACGAGGCGATCCCCGTAACGTTACTCAGTGATCGAGAGCTTGATGTTCTCAAGCGGCTGGCACTGGGTTTCAGTCCCAAGGAAATAGGCTTCGAGCTGGGTCTTTCGGATAAAACGATCCACGCTCACAAAAATACGATTCGTCAAAAACTAGGCCTTAGGCGGCAAAGCGATATGATTCGCGCGGCCTTTTCCGCAGGGGTAGTCAACGTCCGTGATTTAGTCGGCTAGGTCGCTAACAGTGTCCTCCATCAGCTTGCTAGGCCACAGGGAGCGGTCTTTTGAAACTCATGGACTGAGTTATGCCGCGATGGAGTGGCCGGGGAATGGCGGTTTGACCATACTGGCGTTTCACGGGTGGCTCGACAATGCGCAGTCTTTCTCGAGAGTTGCACCCTTTTTAGCGCCACATCGAGTGCTTTCAATTGATTTATCGGGTCATGGATTGAGCAGCTGGCGCTCTCGCGATGCAAGCTACAATTTATGGGATGACTTGCCTCAGCTGGCAGGGATTATTGACCAGTTAAACCTCGATCAAGTGGTTCTGATGGGGCATAGCCGAGGGGCGGGGATTGCGCTTCTCTTGGCCAGTGTTCTCCCCCAGCGTGTACAAGCGCTGATCATGATAGACGGTTTACTGGCAAATTTTGCAGATCAACGGGATGCGTCGCAACAGTTAGCAAAATTTGTGCACGATGAAAAAAAATATGCGGGGCGTGGTGATCGGTACTTCCAGTCCGAGTCTGCATTTATAGCGCGTCGATGTAGCTACGGATTTGATGAACATAGTGCCAAAGCACTGGCACCTAGAGCGCTAGAAAAGACGGCTTTAGGACTAAGACTTAGATCTGATCCTCGGCTGTTTGGTATTTCCGCTAATGGCTTCCGCCGGGAACAGCGTCGTGACGTGTATCGGAGTATTGTGAGCCCAGCCTTGGGACTTTTTGCCCGGTCTGATGAACCTTCGCCGAATAATACTCGGGAAACAATGCTGATCGAGGCTCAGGCCGATATGCGTGATCTACGGGTTGAACACTATCTAGGGAATCACCACTTGCACCTAGATGATAGCTTAGCGCCTCAAATAGCCCAACGATGCAAGGCGTTTCTCAGCGACTGCGCTTAGCAATGGGTTGAACGCAATTGCAGCAGCGCTAAAAATTCCTCTCGAGTGCGAGCATCAGATCTAAACGTACCGAGCATCGCAGAGGTTTTGGTGACCGAGTTTTGCTTTTGCACACCGCGCATCATGGAGCATAAATGCTGACATTCTATTACAACCCCTACCCCTTCAGCATTGGTAGCATCCATAATTTCCTGAGCAATTTCAGCCGTAAGGCGCTCTTGAATCTGTAAACGGCGAGCATAATGATCCACAATCCGGGCAAGTTTACTCAGCCCCAGGACATTTTTATCCGCAATATACCCAATGTGGCACCGTCCAAAAAATGGCAGCATATGATGTTCACACATTGAATATACCTCGATATCGCGTGAGATAATCATATTGTTTGATTCGGACTCAAAAATTGCACCGTTGATGATGTCCTGTACATCCGATTGATAGCCCGAGGTTAAAAACTCCCAGGCTTTGGCTACGCGGTGCGGTGTTTTTTCCAAGCCCTCGCGTGTAGGGTCTTCACCTAACTCGGTTAACAATTCGCTAATTAGCTCTTCTACACGCTCTTTATTCATGGGGAAATCCTTTACATACGGCCTCAGTTAACCGTAAATCTTGCTGCACTGGTGGTTGTGGCTCAGATGGTATCATACTGGCCAAGGGCTCATCGAATCCCGGTAAAGTAATGGGAGGATTAATTTCCAATAACGGTATATAAATAAATGACCATTTCTGAATCCCCGGATCGGGAATGCGCACATGCTCTTTTTCGATGTGATGTTCGCCATATAAAATAATATCCAAATCCAACGTCCGGGGCGCATAGCGGTCTTCTACCCGTATGCGCCCTTCTGCAGCTTCTATACCACGCAAGGTTTCTTTTAACGCTTCATGATCCAATTCGGTACGGATGGACACTACCCCGTTGCAATATTCGGGCTGTTCTGGACGACCTATCGCCTCACTGGTATACATTGACGAAACTTTAAGCAAGACAATTTCTGGACATGACTCAAGCCCCTTAAGTCCACTGGGTATATGCTCAAGGGGATCAATATTCGAGCCAATAGATATATAAACAGTTTCTGCACTCATCACATTACTTCGCGTCAGCTCGGGCACGGGTTATATCAACAGCAACACTACGCGCGAAACGTAAAGCACCTGGTTTATCAATACTGACATTGACAAATTCGACCTTCGAATCTTTTAAGGCAATCTGTGCAGCCTCTTCAGCGAGTTTTTCAATTAAAAAGAAATCAGACTCTTGTACCATCTTAAGCACCTGCTTCTTAATGGTTTTATAATTTACAGTATCGTCAATATCGTCAGACTGACCGGCCTTACGCAAATCGGTATACAGCACCATATTTATTTTTACATCTTGTTTTTCTGTACGTTCCTCTGGGTAAATCCCCACAATACACCGTACCAACAAATCGCGAATAAATATTTTATCCATTCCATCTTTACTCATATACTCGGCCCTTTAAATGACGTCCACCGTCGACATAGATAATTTGTCCTGTAACAAAAGGACTCTGCAATAGAAACACAACAGCACCAGTAATATCTTCCTCAGATCCTATGGATTGTAGCGGATTGGTATGCGCTCGCTCTGTAAGGTATTCCTGCCCCTGACCTTCCGGAGGCAACACCAAACCAGGCGCAACTGCATTTACCCGCACTTTAGGCGCCCATTCAAGGGCCATTATCGAATTTAAACTCATCAACATGCGCTTACTTAAATGATACGACACATGCTGTTGGTCATAGTCCACCACCCGGGTATCAAGTAAGTTTGTTACCGTTTTTAAATTCCCTAAATCATATAAACCTTGGCCTAAAAACTGAGGTGCCCGGGCGTGTAGTGCGACATTAGCCTCAAGAGATTCCTTTGACACACTATCGAGAGTATCCTCCGGAAAAATAGACGCATTATTAATTAAATGATGTATCTCACCTGCTTGCTCAATACTTTGCTCAAGGAGTTTTTGCAATCCTGACTCATTACTCAAATCTGCTTGTACCGGCCAGGCTTTCCCGCCCGATGCCACCAATCCATGCACCAACGATAAGGCATCATAATCAGACTGATGATAATGAACAATAATATTCATCCCCTGCGCAGACAAGGCAAGCGCAATCGCGCGTCCTAAGCGTCGTGATGCACCAGTGATGAGTACAGTTTCACCCTTCATTTGTTTACTTAAACGGCGGCGCTTGTGAAGCTGCATCTGTTATGTCAGCAGCAGGCAATAAGATAACCGAAACATTGCTGTCACCCCCACCAAACATTCCACCACCGGAAGAATCCTTAATGGTTCGAACCAAAAACACTCCGATAGGGGCTCCATCCAGCGTAAATGCGGGGTTCCCTAAACCGGTATTGGTCTGTGAACTACCGGGTATATAAAATGTACGTGGCTTATTCACAATGGCTTCGAT
>CALKNZ010000086.1 GCA_938091995.1 uncultured Luminiphilus sp.
TCTGAAGGCTTAATCATGGCACGGTTGCCCGCCGCTAAAATGCTGGCCAGGGGTTCAAACACCATGGCAACGGGGAAGTTCCAGGGGGCGATAATACCCACGACACCTTTGGGTTGGTATTCAATCTTCGAGCGGCTGCCCAGCAGACCCAGCGGAAACTTACTGGGTCGTGACTCGGATTTCATCCAACGCTTGAGGTGCTTTTTATTGTGCTTTATGCAGTCGATCGACCCGGCGACGTCGGTCATCATATTGATCTGTCGAGGGCGGCAGACGAAGTCAGCATTCATGGCTTCACTAATACGCTCTGCGTGACGCACTAAAATATCGAGGGCACGATCGAGTCGATCAAGGCGCACTTCAGCGCTGACCGCGCCTTCGGCGAGGTAGCTCTGCTTTTGGCTGTTCAAAGTGGCGTTGAGTTGTGTCAGTACATCAGCGGTAGTCAGTTGGGGTTCAGATGCGGTCATGAGGTAGCCCTTTTTCTTAGGTGTATGGAGCATAAAAAAGTGTGCGGGTCACAGAGACTAAATGACCAGAAGTCACTTGTAAAATACCCTAATCGTTCCTGGTGTAGGCGGAGCTAAAAAAAATGGGCTCACCCGTGAAGTTGGCAACGCCCTGCCTCCTCAACCTGTCGGTCATGGGCCCTACACCCGTAACGGCAGTTTAGCCTTAAACATTAAATTTCCCTGGCCGCGGGTCTCGGTGACCGGCCTAAGCCCAAAGTGGTTCGAACCTGTTTTATGGGCAAAGAGGCCCTAGAACCGCAATAAACGTGCTGGCTTTGGGTAGGAAGTGGCCCAAACGTGCAGGCCACGGTGGTGTTATGTGGTGATGGGTGCTTAGGGTCCTGCCTGTTGTGCAATCCAGTTTTCGACCTGTTCGCGCAGCAGGGCCAGGGGCATCGCGCCATTCATGAGCACCAGCTCGTGAAATTCTCGCACGTCAAAACGCTCACCCAACTGGGCCTCGGCTTCGGCGCGCAAATCGAGCAGGGCCAGTTGTCCGGTTTTATAAGCGGTTGCTTGGCCGGGTATCACCACGTAGCGCTCGATTTCCCGGGTGACTTCGTCTTCCGTCATGCCCGTATTGGTCACCATATACTCAATGGCTTGTTCGCGGCTCCAGCGTTTGGCGTGCAGGCCCGTGTCTACGACTAAGCGTACGGCACGAAACATTTCGGCTTGCAGGCGCCCTAAATCACCCAGAGGATCATCGTCGTACAAACCCATATCGGTTTTGGCAATGCGCTCTGAATACAGTGCCCAGCCCTCTGCAAAAGCGGTAAACGGTGACAGCTTACGCAGCATGGGCACGTCTTCAATGAGTTGTGCCGCAGATATTTGGAAGTGATGGCCGGGAGATCCCTCGTGAATCATGAGGGTGGGCAGCTTCCAGCGCGGATTGTCAGCGGTATCTTTTAGGTTGATATAAAACCGACCTGGTCGTGAACCGTCGAGAGCCGGCCCGCTGTAATAGCCGCCGGGTGAGGCGTCCTCTCTTTCAGGGGCTACCCTGATAATGTCCAGGGGCTGAGGGGGAATGGTAATAAAGTACTGGTCAGCCTGCGCCAACACCTTGGCGTCGAAGGCCTTTAGGTACTCAATCATTTCCTCTCGACCTTCATCGGTATTAGGAAACTGTTGGCTGGGGTCCTCCATAACCACCTGCACGCGCTCACCTAAAGCGCCCTCGGGTATTCCTTGGGCATCCATAATGGCGTGCATTTCAATGGCAATGCGAGCCACCTCGGTGAGTCCGGTATTGTGAATTTCCTCGGGACTGTAATCAGTAGAGGTGCTCGAAAGCAGGCGGTCTTTATAAATGGCTTCGCCGTCGGGTAAGCGCCAAACCCCAGCATCGTGATTGGCGGTTAAGGCCATGTCTTCAAAGAGCGCAATGATGCCCTCGTAGCCAGGAATCACAGCTTCGCTAACAACCTCCTCGGCGGCTGCCTGAAGCCGGGCTCGGCTGTCGTCGTCAAGTTCTTCTACTGACGCTAAGCGTTCGGGTAATGAGGTGACTAAAATATTTTCTGAGACGCCCCCGGCGACGAATTTGCGCATACCAACCAAGGCACTCTCAATAATAAAGTCCGGAGGGACCACGCCGTGGTCGCGGTCATCGATCACGCGTTCGCGACTTTCTCGCAGTACGCGCCCAAACTCTCCCAGACGTGCTACGTAGCGCTCGGCGCTGCGGCGGTCGATGATGGCATGGGTGTCAGTGAGAAATTCGGGTAAGTTTACGGTAACGCCACTCAGCTGGTTAATGCGGTAGCCGCTGTACTTTCGCTCCGATTGCCTGAGTATATCGTCGAAGAACCAGGCGGCAATTTGCCAGCTCAACAGCTCTTGCCCCTCGAGGCCTTCAGGGCCATAGGCATCAAGGCCGGCTCGAGCCTGCCTCAGAGTTTCCAACGACTCCTCTTCACCGGCCTGAGTGTAGTCACTCAATTTACCACTGTGAAAATCAAGGAAGGTGTTATCGATAAGGCCAATGCTGGTGAGCAATTCTGGGGAGTCAGTGGCCAGTTGCAGTGATACTTTATTGACGTAGTTGTTGACGCCCACGGGGGTAATCCAGAACCAGAAGGCGGCGCCCGTGGTAACGGTGATAACCAGTAACAGGATGCTAATCGCAATTCGCTTAAAGATGCGCATATTCAGACTCAATTTGAAAAAACATAGGATACCACAGCGCCGGGTGCGGTTTGTCTCAAAGCCCACCAAACCGGGTTTGCTGACAACGCCCGGCCGACGTGGCGGCGCTTATGCCGCCGTAATATGCACCACCGATAGGCCGCACTAAATTTGCAGCCCAACAGAACCCTTAGTACCGCTGTGGATGCGGATCTACAGCCTAAAAGTGGGCTCAGCCCTCCCGCAAGTGAGGGTGCTAGGCGGGCTGTGCAAGGCCATAGACCATGGTGTCTATTCTAAGCGGCAAATTTATCAGTTGCCGCCACTAGGGCTTGGGTATTGGCGGGGTCGAAGGCCGAATGTCCGGCATTGGGTATGAGATTAAACTCGGCTTCGGGCCAGGCGTTATGCAAATCCCAGGCGGTTACTGGGGGACACACGACGTCGTAGCGCCCCTGCACAATCACTGTGGGTATGTGCCGAATTTGATCGATATTTTCTATTAGCTCATTGGGGCCATCAAAAAATCCGCCATTAACAAAGTAGTGACATTCAATGCGGGCCATCGCTAGAGCGGCATCGGGGGCGTCCAATTTTTCCATAAAATCGCCATTTTGAATGAGGAAGCTCGCCGACGCCTCCCACACTGACCAAGCTCGGGCGGCGGCCAGGCGCGTCGCCTCATCGTCGCTGGTTAAACGTTTGTGGAAGGCCGTCACTAAATCACCGCGTTCGGCTTCCGGAATGGGTGCCAGGTAGTTTTGCCAGGTGTCGGGGTACAGTGCACTGGCACCTTCTTGATAAAACCAGTGAATTTCCTGAGGGCGCAATAGAAAAATACCGCGCAGGACCAGCTCGGTGACGGCCTCGGGATATGTTTGTGCATAGGCGAGGGCGAGGGTGCTTCCCCATGATCCGCCAAATACTAACCACTGCTTAATATTTAAGGATTCCCGAAGTCGTTCTATGTCCGACACCAAATGCCAGGTCGTGTTGGCCTCTAGCGAGGCATGGGGTCGCGACTGACCGCAGCCGCGCTGGTCAAACACCACAATGCGATACCGCTCGGGATCAAAAAATTGTCGGGCTTCGGGCGATGATCCGCCCCCTGGGCCGCCATGTATGAAGACGCAGGGTTTGCCTTCGGGGTTGCCCGATTCCTCAAAATAGATTTCATGACCGTCGCCAACGTCTAGCCAGCCGTGGTGTCGGGGTTCTATTGGGGGATAGAGAAACTCCATGATGATTCCTTAAATCAGTGCGGCCGTAGGTTGGCCTAAGTATAAGCGGGTTATCCCGTAGTCAGTTTAATCTACCCAAGCTCCGGCGTCGGCAACAGGCTAACGTGCCACCTTCGCTATCGAGCCTTGCAGGGTGCATTTGTACCCGCGCAGGCTGTGCATCTAGCGGAGGTTTTTGCCTATAACGGTCGCGCTACTTTTGGCCTCGACGACGGTTTGTATCGCTGGGTGCTTTCAAGGCTGGCGTTTTAACCTTTGGCCACTGCTGCTACCTGATGGGGCAATTCACTGATGGCTCGGTAGGCTTCATCGATCGCGACATGAGTATAGGCCGATGCCCCCGCATCAGAGTTGGCAATGGCAATGGCACCAAAGGGTTGGCGGGCGATTTCGTGGGGGGCTTCACCCTCCGCCCAGTCTGGG
>CALKNZ010000087.1 GCA_938091995.1 uncultured Luminiphilus sp.
GTGATTCCTGCCATTTTCGCCAGTTCCATTTTGTTGTTTCCAGCCTCGGTGGCACAGTGGTTTGGCAGTGGTGATAGCTCTGATTGGCTGCAGGACCTTGCTGTGGCCATCGGCCCAGGGCAGCCCTTAAATATCATGCTGTTCACGGGCTTCATCATTTTCTTCTGTTTCTTTTACACAGCGCTCATGTTCAACCCGGTTGAGGTCGCTGACAATCTGAAGCGCTCGGGGGCCTTTGTACCGGGTATACGTCCGGGTCAGCAAACGGCTAATTACATTGATGGTGTGCTGACACGACTGACGGTATTTGGTTCCGCTTATATCGCTTTGGTGTGTTTACTGCCTCAGTTTCTGGTGGTTATGTTCAACGTGCCGTTTTATCTCGGCGGTACGTCGATGTTGATTGTAGTGGTCGTAGTGATGGATTTTATGGCCCAAATACAAAGTCATTTGATGTCACACCAGTACGAAGGTGTGATGAAGAAAGCGAATCTGTCCAATGCCAGCCCCGCTGGGCGTTTGCGCTAGGTTTTAGGAGCAAGTCATGAAGGTAAGAGCTTCTGTCAAGAAGGTATGTCGTAACTGCAAAATCGTGCGACGAAATGGTGTGGTTCGAGTGATTTGCTCGAGCGATCCACGTCACAAGCAGCGACAGGGCTAAATCCTTTGTTGCTTGCATTAACAGTCAATAATCAGCGGAACCCGAATAGACGGGCCCGCTACCGTACGTGCCGAGGCGTTTTACCTCAGGTACGTCGTAACGTTTGGAGATAAATCGATGGCGCGACTCGCCGGTGTCAACATCCCCGACAACAAGCATGCTTTGGTTTCACTGACCTATATCTACGGTGTAGGCCGTACCCAGGCAAAGCGCTTGTTAGATGCTACGGGCATTAACTACCAGACCAAGGTAGGTGAACTGAGTGAAGGCGAGCTGGATCAGCTCAGAGGCCTGCTCAGCGAGCTGACTGTTGAGGGCGATTTGCGCCGCGAAGTGTCAATGAATGTTAAGCGCCTGATGGATTTGGGTTGTAATCGTGGTTTGCGCCATCGAAAAGGGCTGCCTCTGCGCGGTCAACGTACAAAAACGAATGCTCGTACACGTAAGGGGCCACGTAAGCCCATCCGTAAGTAATTGTAAATCCAATGTAGCTACATCAGAGTTTGTAGCGTTGATATTGAAGTAGGGAAATTATGGCCAAGAATGCCAAGAACAGTAAGACAACAAAGCGGAAGATCACTAAGCAGGTGGTTGACGGCGTCGCCCACGTGCACGCGTCTTTCAACAATACCATCGTAACCATCACCGACCGTCAGGGTAATACTCTGAGCTGGGCGACAGCAGGTGGTTCAGGATTCCGCGGCTCTAGAAAATCTACGCCCTTTGCGGCTCAGGTAGCTGCAGAACGCGCTGGTGAGGCCGCCAAAGAATACGGGCTAAAGAACCTGGACGTTCAGGTTAAAGGTCCCGGTCCCGGCCGTGAATCAGCGGTTCGTGCACTCAATACCTGTGGTTACAAGATCACTAACATCACCGACGTGACGCCTATTCCCCATAATGGTTGTCGTCCCCCAAAGAAGCGTCGCGTCTAAGACAGCGCGTACCGAGGATCTTTCAGAATGGCTCGATATATTGGACCCAAGTGTAAGCTCTCCCGTCGTGAGGGCACTGACTTACAACTCAAGAGCGGCGTGCGGTCGCTGGATAGCAAGTGCAAGGCAGAAACAGCGCCTGGTCAGCACGGTGCTAGGCGTGGTCGTCTCTCTGACTACGGCGTTCAGCTGCGCGAAAAGCAGAAGGTGCGCCGAATATACGGTGTTCTGGAGAAGCAATTCCGGAACTACTACAAAGAGGCAGCAAGGCTCAAGGGCGCAACTGGCGAGAATTTGCTGCAGTTGCTAGAGAGCCGACTTGATAACGTCGTGTACCGAATGGGTTTTGGTTCCACACGTTCGGAAGCAAGACAGCTGGTGTCTCACAAAGGCATTTTGGTCAATGGAACTGTTGTGAACATTCCTTCGTACCAAGTGCGTCCGGGCGATGTGGTGTCTGTCCGTGAAAAGGCGAAAAAGCAACTTCGTATTCAAGCCGCCATGTCGATTGCAGAGCAGCGTGGCGAGCAGGTCTGGATTGAAGTCAATTCAGATAAGCTTGAAGGAACTTTTAAGTCTAAGCCAGAGCGTCAGGATCTCCCCAGTGAGATTAACGAGAACCTGATCGTGGAGCTGTACTCGAAGTAACCCTTTGGGTTACTCGAGCCACAGCCCTTCTTAACCACCAATAGCAGGTATCCTATGTCCACGAATGTGAATGAGTTTCTTACCCCCCGCGTCATTAAGGTTGACGAGAAGTCTTCGACACGCGCGCAGGTTACCCTTGAGCCACTCGAACGTGGTTTTGGGCATACCCTTGGTAATGCCCTGCGGCGCATCTTGTTGTCCTCTATGCCTGGCTGTGCGATCACAGAAGTTGAAATTGATGGCGTTCAGCACGAGTACTCGGCAGTTGAAGGCGCCCAAGAAGACGTCATCGAAATTTTGCTGAACCTCAAAGGCGTTGCGCTGTCTATGACAGGCAAAGATGAAGCGGAGCTGTCTTTGGTCGCCAAAGGCCCCTGTACGGTAACGGCAGCTGATATTCAGACAGATCACGATGTGCAAATTGGCAACCCCGATCACGTCATTTGCCATTTAACCGCCGATCAAGAGCTCGTAATGCGAGTTGTTGTGGAGCGTGGTCGCGGCTACTCCCCAGCTGATTCACGCATTAACCCAGAAGAAGAAACCCGATCAATTGGCAAGCTTCAGTTGGATGCGTCATTCTCACCGGTTCGTCGTGTTTCTTACGTGGTAGATTCAGCCCGGGTTGAGCAGCGCACCGACCTTGATAAGTTGATTATTGATTTGGAAACCAACGGCACCATTGACCCTGAAGAGGCGATTCGTCGCGCCGCGACGATATTGCAACAGCAACTGCTCGTCTTCGTTGACCTGGAAAGCGAGGCACAAGCAACGGCGCAGGAAGCTGATGACGAAGTCGATCCTATTTTACTGCGACCTGTCGACGATCTCGAGTTAACTGTTCGATCGGCCAACTGCTTGAAGGCCGAGAACATTTACTACATTGGCGATCTTGTACAGCGTACCGAGGTAGAGCTGTTGAAGACGCCTAATCTTGGCAAGAAGTCATTGACCGAAATTAAAGACGTATTGGCATCACGAGGCTTGTCTCTGGGTATGCGGTTGGAGAATTGGCCGCCTGCGAGTTTACGTAACGACGAGCGGTTGTTGAGCGTTTAGACAATTACAAGGTAACTGGTCCCGAGTTCGGGATCTTATGAAAGGAAAATCACAATGCGTCATCGTCATAGCGGTCGACAGCTAAATCGCAACAGCTCCCATCGCAAAGCCATGTTTCGCAACATGGCAGTGTCACTTGTGGAGCACGAGCTGATCAAGACCACGGTCCCCAAGGCCAAAGAGTTACGCAGTTATGCCGAGCCCCTAATAACACTGGCTAAGAACGACAGCGTGGCCAATCGCCGACTGGCTTTCGATCGCACGCGCAGCAAAGAGGCGGTGGGCAAGTTGTTTGACGAACTGGGCCCTCGTTATGCAGAGCGCCCTGGAGGCTACATTCGTATTCTCAAGTGCGGTTTTCGAACCGGAGATAAGGCACCCATGGCTTACGTTGAGTTGGTCGATCGCCCAGAGCCCGAAGAGGTTGAGGAAGCGATTGAAGCTGAAGACGAGGAGTAGAACCTTCTCCTGCTCGATGAGCACCGGCACAAGACCCCAGTACTTACGGTACTGGGGTTTTTTTTGTCTGTCGTTTAGGGAAAGTGTTTGAGAGCAGCGCTTCCCGTATTTGCTGATTAGAAATCCAAGCACAGCTAGGCTAGCCGTGAGATTCGTGTCGCTGAAATGACGCTGGAACACCACTATAGCCAAGGCCAGTTTGAACGGGACTTCAGGCTAATGAGTTCGGAGGGTAAGCTCACTGATGGAACCGGATCGTAAGGATCCTTTAGTCGTTCCCGGCCTTGCTACTCAATGAGTTCGCTGAGTTTATGCATGGGATCTATGTTCCAACCGGGCGCATCGCCAAGTCGCTGAGTTCGGGCGGTGATGGCCACTAGCTGCGAACGGCTAAGCTGGACGTTAGCTGTCTCTGAGGCCACAGCTGGCGCTATCCGAAGTACGTTATTTTTAACGGTCAGCTGAAAGATTTCTTCCTCTACTTGCACTAATAGTGAGAGTTCAACGTTATCGGCAACCTCGGCTCGAAAGCGATACTTTAGCCGCTTCAATAAGTCGGCGTTGGGTAGGTTTTTGTAGGCGCGTATGTTCATGGGGGCGAGTTGTTCTATAAAATTGATTTCCCCATTTTCTTCAAGAATCAGTCCTAATAGGTAGTTGCGTTCGTTGGTGCTGTTAGTGGTTTGGGCGACCTTGAGAAATGCTTTTTGACGTAAAAGTAAGGCATCACTATCGTTGGCATCCACCTGCAGTAGATAGGTAGCTAATCGAGCCGCCCAACGCGGATCGCCTTCGACGGTGGTGTTTGCCAACGCCAGTATGCGCTCACGGCCGCCGAGTAAGGGCACCAATCTCCGGGCCTCTTGCAGTTCATTGAGCGACAAATAGTCCATAGAGTCGTCAATGAACCCACCTAGCTTTATGTAGCGTTGACGCACCATCCACTCCCAGCGATGGTAGTAGGGCTGCAGTTCTGGATGTTCGGCAATCCCGGGAGGTAGGTGCTGGGTGTCGAGCAATTCATCTACCGAGCGGTTGCTAAGAAAATAGCGGTTGACCTGGTCAATCAAAAAATCAATGGCATCCCGGGTCGCCGTCATGATCGTGTCAATTTCTTCACGGTCCTGCAGTATCCGGGAGTGCCCCGGAACAATGGCATTGGGAGCCAAGGCGAGGCTGGTTTCTACAGCCCGTAACATTTCATCAGGATTGCGACCTATTTCGAAGCGTGCCGTTTCAACCGCAGGAAAAACACCGTGCGGCGGTGAATCGCCGCTAAATAAAATTTTATCTTCCGGTAGCCAAACCCAGAGGTGCTCAGTGACATCACCTTCCATCGGCATAATTCGTAGCGGCACTCCCGCTATCTCTAGGTCTAGGGTGCTACTGACGTCAATGTTAGGTGGATAGCTAAGTGGGTCATTAGGCTCTGGGATTGGTGAGGGGCCAATGCCATTGCCCACCGTACCCTCTGGGCCTTGAGGTAGCAGCATGCCCATTTGTAAGTAGACCCTGCGCAGAATACTTTCCCGGTCGGTTTTTTGCAGTCGGCCCACCCATTTCTGCCAATCCGCCGGGCCATAGACGGGAATATCTTCTGCTTGCCCCGCCATGATGGGGCCCATTCCACCGAAGTGATCGAGGTGTAAGTGGGTATAAATAATCGCCACGACCGGCTTGTCAGTGTGCTTTCGGAGTTCGGCGATGGCGATGGCCGTGGTTCCAGGAAACCAGCCGCCATCAACGACGATCACGCCATCCTCCCCTTCAATAAAACCATGGTTCGAATAGCCAATAAATTCTGTGGCAAATACCCGATCGCCCAACTTTCTCAGCAACGGCTTCTGCTTGAGTTGCAGTGACAGCAGTTCAGGATTCACCTGCTGTTCATTGGCGGCTGTTGCGACTCCCGATAACGTTACTAACAAAGCCAGCAGCACGGTTATAAGCGCTAGGACGAAATTGACAAAAAGTCGGGAAGTCATGATGGGGCCTTCTTTATAGCGGTGATTTGCAAATTAGTGTGCGATAGCTTGTCTTGGTGTTGTCGTTGGTGCATTTAATGCAACCGAGTGCTCAGCGGTGTAGTACCACGGAAAGCTCAGAGTAACCCCGGACAAAATTGGACTGAATCCGTTGCGGTTCATCTACCATTTCAACATCACTGAATCGCTTCAGAATTTCCTCCCAAAGAATTTTCAGTTGCATCTCGCCAAGCCGATTACCCATGCATCGGTGGATTCCAAAACCAAAGGAGAGGTGAAAGCGCGGATTGTCTCGATTGATGTTAAAGGTGTCGGGGTCTGCAATGGCGCTCTCGTCGTGGTTGCCCGATAGGTACCACATAACGACTTTCTCGCCTTTGCGTATGTTCTTTCCTCCCAGGACTACATCACGAGTCGCAATTCGTCGCATATGCATTAAAGGGGTTTGCCAGCGGATAATTTCTGGAACCATCGAACTGACCAGATCGGGATTGGCTTTAAGTAGGGCAAATTGCTCGGGGTTTTGATTGAGGGCCACGACACCGCCAGTGATTGAGTTTCGCGTCGTATCGTTACCGCCCACTATCAATAAAATTAAGTTACCAAGATATTCCAGAGGATCGTCAACCATGGCGGCTGTTTCGGGGTTGGTCGCCAGCATACTGATGAGATCCATCGTGCCGGGTGGGTTGTGCTTTCGCTGATGCCACATTGCCGTAAAGGTTTCCAGGCACTCTGTGAGAGCTCGAGTACGCTCGTCATTGTCACCGTCGCCTCCCGCGATTTCGGGCAATGAGGTGGCCATGTCAGACCAATAGGGCAGCTTGTGTCGGTCTTCAAAGGGGAAGTCGAAAATAGTCGCTAGCATTTGAGTGGTTAAATTAACTGACACGCGATCAACCCAGTTAAAGGGCTCGCCAACGGGTAGCTCGTCGAGCATGGTGGCGACCCGTGAACGAATGAGTGATTCCAGGTCAGCCAAATTACGCGGTGCAACAACCCCCTGCACCGCTTTGCGCTGAATATCGTGCAGAGGTGGATCCATTGCTATGAATTGCCGTACGGGCAGGTCGTCGCCGTAGTCTCCAATGGTGATGGCAGGTTCGGAAGAAAAATCGTCGTGACTTTTATCAACCGTCACAATGTCTTCAAAGCGCGTGACCGACCAGAAGCCGCCAAAATCGCTATTCTCGCTCCAGTGGACCGGGTCCTCTTTGCGAAGGCGGGCAAACCAGGGGCGCCAGCTGTCGTTCTGGTACAGGTCTGGGTTGCTTACATCGATAGCGTCAAGGTCAAGGGTGTAGGGATCGGGCAAAGGCGTGTTCATAGCGCGGACCTTTTATTGGGGTTTAGTCGCACTAGGATTAGAACACACAGGGTAGGGTTTAAGAGGTCATGCAAGGACAGGAACGGGTGATTTTAAGTCACCCGAGCCTGTATATGGGCTTAGGCCGCTTTTTTGCGTGGCTTTCTCTTACTGGGTTTTTGGGAGTCGGCGACCCGGTTACCCAAAAGCGGCTTGAGAAACTCGCCGGTGTGAGACCCGGGTGTCATGGCCACCGTCTCCGGACGGCCTGTTGCAATGATCTGCCCGCCCCCTGAGCCGCCCTCCGGCCCCAGGTCAATGACCCAGTCGGCGGTTTTTATAACATCGAGATTGTGTTCGATAATAGCAACGGTATTGCCGCCGTCTCGAAGACGGTGCAGAACCTCTAGCAGTTGGCGAATGTCTTCAAAATGTAATCCGGTTGTCGGTTCATCGAGAATGTAGAGCGTATTGCCGGTATCCCGCTTCGATAGTTCTTTGGCCAGTTTGACACGCTGTGCCTCTCCACCGGAAAGTGTGGTTGCTGCCTGACCTAGGCGCACGTAGGACAGCCCCACGTCCATTAGAGTTTGCAGTTTTCGGTATATCGCGGGCACCGCCTCAAAGAAAACGACAGCATCTTCTACCGTCATCTCTAGGACTTCGGAAATGCTCTTTCCTTTATAGCGAATCTCCAAGGTCTCTCGGTTATAGCGTTTACCTTTGCAAACGTCGCAGGGCACGAAAATATCGGGAAGAAAGTGCATCTCAACTTTGGTGACGCCATCACCCTGACAGGCCTCACAGCGGCCGCCCCGTACGTTGAAGCTAAAGCGGCCTGGCTTGTAGCCTCGAGACCGCGACTCCTGTGTGCCGGCAAAAAGCTCTCGAATAGGTGTGAAGATGCCGGTATACGTTGCGGGGTTAGACCGCGGCGTTCGACCAATGGGTGATTGGTCGATATCGATACACTTATCGAAATGCTGCAGTCCTTGTACGCTGTCGTGGGGAGCCGCCTTAAGCGTTGTCGCACCATTGAGTACCGTTGCCGCCAGCGGATAAAGCGTACCGTTGATCAAGGTTGACTTTCCCGAGCCAGAGACGCCAGTGATGCAGGTCAGCAGTCCAACGGGCAGCTCCAGGGTGACAGCTTGTAGATTGTTGCCGCGCGCCCCCTCAATAATCAGCATACGATCAGAATCGATAGGTCTGCGTGTGGCGGGAATCGCGATTTCACGTTTACCCGACATATAGGCGCCGGTTAATGATTCCTCAACCTTCATGACATCCGCGATGGTGCCCTGAGCGACAATATGTCCACCATGAACCCCGGCTCCCGGGCCGATATCGATAATGTGATCGGCAGTCCTGATGGCGTCTTCATCGTGCTCGACCACGAGTACCGTATTGCCCAAGTCCCTGAGGTGGGTCAGGGTGGCAAGCAGCCGCTCATTGTCGCGCTGATGCAAACCGATAGAGGGTTCATCGAGGATATACATAACCCCAACCAGGCCGGCACCAATTTGCGACGCGAGACGAATACGCTGCGCTTCTCCACCAGACAGCGTCTCGGCACTCCGGTTCAACGAGAGGTAGTTGAGTCCCACATCGACGAGAAACCGGTAGCGAGCGCGTAGCTCCTTTAGGATTTTGTCGGCGATTTCTCCCGCCCGTCCGGGCAGCGCGAGTTGTTCAAAGTAGGTAAATGCCTCCCCAACGGGAAGGTTAGTAATTTCAGGAAGCGTTTGCTCATCGACGAAGACATTGCGTGCATCTTTACACAGGCGGGTGCCATGGCATTGCTGACACGGTGCTGTGGAGACGTACTTGGATAATTCTTCCCTGACAGACTGAGACTCAGTTTCCCGGTAACGTCGCTCAAAATTGGGCAAAATTCCTTCAAAAGCATGACGTCGTTTGAAGACGGTGCCGCGATCATTGATGTAGGCGAACTCAATTTCTTCACCGTCGTTGCCAAATAAAATGAGCTCACGTTGTTTTTTCGACAGCGCCTCAAAGGGTTGCTCTATGTCAAAACCATAATGGTCAGCGAGAGATGTCAGAATATGGAAGTAGTACACATTGCGTCGATCCCAGCCTCTGATAGCGCCTCCCGCTAGGCTGGCTTCAGGATGGGCAACCACGCGACTTTCATCAAAATACTGCATGACTCCAAGTCCGTCACAGCCGTCGCACGCTCCAGCTGGGTTGTTGAAGGAAAAGAGACGGGGTTCCAGCTCATCAATAGCATGGCCACATTCTGGGCAGGCATAGCGAGCAGAAAACAATAACGTTTCGCCGGTTTCGCCCTCCATGGGTGCGACCGAAGCCAGACCATCAGTAAGTTCTAAGGCGGTTTCAAAAGACTCTGCCATACGTAAGCCGAGATCTGCACGTACCTTAAATCGATCGACGACCACATCAATTGAATGCTTGCGCTTTTTATCGAGTGCGGGCACGTCATCGAGGTCGACGAGAATGCCGTCTACCCTGACCCGAATAAAACCCGCGGCGCGCATCTGTTCAAAAATGTGCAAATGCTCACCCTTGCGATCCCTGATGACGGGGGCCAGTAGCATGAGCTTGCTGCCCTCGGGCTGCGCCAAGACGGCATCGACCATTTGGCTAACGGTTTGCGCCTTAAGCGTAATGCCGTGTTCGGGACAGCGGGGATCACCAACCCGAGCAAACAAAAGCCGCAAATAATCGTAAATTTCAGTGATGGTACCCACCGTAGAGCGGGGATTGTGGGAGGTGGATTTCTGTTCAATGGAGATGGCGGGGGAGAGCCCCTCAATATGATCGATATCGGGTTTTTCCATCATCGACAGAAACTGACGCGCATAGGTTGACAGTGATTCGACGTATCGGCGCTGTCCCTCGGCGTAGAGTGTGTCAAAGGCGAGTGACGATTTGCCTGACCCTGACAACCCGGTGATCACTACCAGCTTGTCTCGGGGAATATCGAGATCAATATTTTTGAGGTTGTGGGTACGCGCACCCCGGACCTGAATGGTATCCATGTAAAGCCAGACCTCTGTAATAGATTAATATGTGCAACCCGATAGTATACGCGCCTCGGTTCAATCCCGATGGCCCCGAGTTTGATTCCTGTCGTGTTAAACTGTGCTTTTGGCGTCGGGCTAGACCGTGACTACACAAAGCACCCTGACATCCGGTGAACGACGCGCCATATTGGCGCTGGGTAGCCTCTACAGCTTTCGTATGTTGGGCCTATTCATGGTTTTGCCTGTGTTAGGGGTTTACGCGGTTGATTTGCCCGGCGCGACACCGGAGAAGCTTGGGATCGCGCTGGGAGCTTACGGTCTGACACAAGCCTGCCTGCAGTTACCTTTAGGGTGGCTCTCAGATCGCATAGGGCGGCTTCCTATTGTTATTGCCGGGCTGTGTTTATTCATCGCAGGCAGCTTGGTGGCAGCGGCTGCGGACACCATTCATGGCATTATCGCTGGCCGTTTTCTTCAAGGGGCCGGTGCCATCGCCGCGGCGCTAACGGCACTGGCCGCTGACTCTACCCGTGAATCCCAGCGTACTAAAGCCATGGCGGTTATTGGTGCAAGTGTTGGTCTGTCGTTTGTGTTGGCGATTGTCCTAGGTCCGGTGATTGCGGCCTCTTTGGGTTTGCAGGGTGTTTTCTTCGTGACCGCAGGTTTGGGGGCAGTGGGGTTGGTGATTGTTCTCACCGTCTTGCCAAAAAACATGCCCAAGGCGGCAGCCATTGCGGATGGAGACTGGGCTGTGGACCATGTTTTTGGCGGCAGGCTGCCGGTTCTTTATGCCAGTGTGTTTTTACTGCATGGGTTGATGATGGCGACCTTTCTCATTATCCCTAGCGCTTTGGTTGACACCTTTGGCTATGCCGCTAGCGACCACTGGGTAATTTATCTGGTGACTGTCATGCTGTCGATTCCTCCTGCACTGCTAATTATGCGCATGGGGCGTGGTGTAGAAGACCCTAGATCGGCTCTAAGCCTGGCTATTTTGTCTTTGGTTGGGGGCATTCTCACGGCCTTGCTAGCGCCCAACTTGCTGACCGTCGGCGTAGGTTTAGGGTTCATGTTTGTAGGCATCAACGCCCTAGAGGCGATATTGCCCGCTACGGTGACCCGGGTGGCTCCCGGGCGACTGCGAGGCACCGCACTGGGTATTTTTGCGACCTGTCAGTTTTTGGGTATTTTTGTGGGTGGCGCCCTAGCAGGTTTTATTTTGTCCGCTGGAGGCAGTCAGGCGGTGGCCATTTTAGCGAGTTTCTGTGCCCTAGTCTGGCTGGGGGCACTTTGGCTGAAACCGTTTACGCCGGTTATTACCGTTGTTTCACATGAATAGTGGTCAGACCCTCGCCTCGGTATCAGCCCATTGGTATAGTAAAGGCATCGAGTCACTTGGCTGTCATAAGACAGCCCGCAGCAATGGAGAGAGCTATGGCTTCCCGCGGCATTAATAAAGTTATTTTGGTTGGTAACCTCGGGTCGGATCCTGAGAATCGTATGTCTCAGGCAGGTGCTGCTATTACCAATCTGAGTATTGCAACTTCCGAGACCTGGAAGGACAAGAATACCGGCCAGCAACAAGAGCGTACCGAGTGGCACCGTGTTGTGTTTTTTAATCGATTAGCCGAGGTCGCGGCTGAGTATCTGCGCAAGGGCTCTAAGGTTTATGTCGAAGGCACGCTGCGGACTCGGAAATGGCAGGACAAGCAAACAGGTCAAGATCGTTACACGACTGAGATTGTCGGTAACGAGATGCAAATGCTCGACAGCCGCGGTTCTGGCGGTGGCTACGACAATCAGAGTGGCGATAACTACAATAATCAGGGCGGCGGTGGCTTTCAGTCTGCGCCAGCTCCCCAAGCCGCTCCTGCTGGGGGCTCTTTTGACCCAGTGGATGACGACATTCCTTTTTAAGCCTTAGGGCTTAGAAAGATTGCGTCGACGTGCGTATTCTTCTTTTAGGTTCGGATACCCCGATTGGACACTCGTTAAGGGCTTTTATTCCGCCACTGCAGCGGCATGAGCTCATACAGGTTCCGCTGGAGGCTACGCGGTGGACGCGGCAGCGACCGGCCAAAAAGCTGCTGAAAACTGCCAACCCTGACTTGATTCTTGACGCTAGGCTGGTGAGCCTTATTGATCGTCTTGACGCCCTTGAGCCCGCCGATATTCAGCGCAGTCAATGGTTGGGAAGCTCTGCAGCGCGGCAAGGTTGCCATTACCTATTGTTGTCGAGCTCTCGAGTGTTTTCGGGGCAACTTAAGCGACCTTACCGTGAGAGTGACAAGGCCGATGCACAAGACGAACTGGGTGCGATTCTTCTCGAGGCAGAAAGCCAACTCAGAGAGTTAGTGGACTCGATCTTTGTATTGAGATTGGGTTCGGTGTTCTCTGGGCGGGGCCCCAGTGCCATGAATCGGATGTTGGATCGCTTACGCGATGGTAAAAATTTGACGGCTTCTGACAACCGCAGGGATTGTCCCGTACACAGTGCCGAGGTTGCCCGTGTGGCTGCTGGGGTGATTGATCAGATTGGTGTGGGAGCCCCGGGTAGAGGCTTGTTTCACTATGGCAGTGAAGGGGATACCGGTTATTTCTCCTTTGCAGAGGCCGCGGTGGCTTATGCTTCGCAGTTTGCTCGGTTTGCGAATGCTCAGGAGTTACTCCGAGAGGACACAACTATGCCCACCGCTAACCGGGCCCTCGAGTGCACCGCAATTCGACATCAATTTGGCATTCAGCAGCGACCCTGGCGTGATTTTGTAGAGCGGGCTGTGCGCCGTTACATCGAACTATATTGTGAGGAGGCGATAAAGTGATAAGTCAGTCTGGTAAGTCTTTGGGGGTTTCCGTGCTGACGGTCAGTGACACGCGTACGTCAGAAAATGACACTTCAGGTGATTTTCTGGCGGCGGCCGCAACCGACAGTGGCCATATGCTTTGTGAGCGTGGCATCGTAAAAGATGATATCTATCAGATAAGGGCAGTGACTTCCGCTTGGATCGCTAGAGATGACATTGACGTTGTATTAATCACTGGAGGGACCGGCTTTTCAGGGCGTGATTCGACACCTGAAGCCATGGCGCCGCTGTTTGATAAGCACATTGAGGGTTTTGGTGAGTTATTTCGCCAATTATCCCATGCTGAAATTGGTTCATCGACGATTCAATCCCGTGCGTTGGGCGGCTTTGCCAATAATACGGTCATTTTTTGTATGCCCGGATCTACTGGGGCCTGTCGAACAGCGTGGGAGGGTGTACTGAAAGAGCAGCTCGACGGTGCTCATCGACCCTGTAATTTTGTGGGTGTGCTGCAGACCCAAGCGGACGCCTAGATCGTGGCACTGACTCCCCTGAGGGAGGC
>CALKNZ010000088.1 GCA_938091995.1 uncultured Luminiphilus sp.
ATAAGCGCGTGTGGAACAATGACGCGCCGAATGGCCGTACACTTCTGCCCCGCCTTCGCGGTCATCTCCCGCACGACTTCTTTTACAAACAGCTGGAACTCTGGATCGTCTTCGGCCACAGATTCACCGAGGATGGCGCAATTAAGTGAATCTGCCTCCATGGTAAATGGCACGCTATTCGCTAGTAGATTCGGGTGGTTTTTAAGCGCTCGCCCCGTATCTGCCGAGCCGGTAAAGGTGACCACGTCTTGTTCATTTAAATGGTCCAGTAAGTCACCCACACTGCCACATACCAGCTGAATGGCACCTTCAGGCACCAAGCCAATTCGAATAATTTCTTCTACTACAGCTTTGGTCAAATAGGCCGTGGGCGTCGCGGGTTTGATAATCACAGGCATGCCCGCAAGGATGCTCGGCGCTATTTTTTCAAGCATGCCCCACACAGGGAAGTTGTAAGCGTTGATATGGACCGCAACCCCAGGTTTTGAGGTCAAAATGTGCCGACCTACGAAAGATCCATTTTTCGACAGCGCCTCCATGTCACCTTCAGTCAATACCAAATCGTTGGGGAACTCTCGAGTGACCAAGCTCGCGTAACTCAAAACCGTGCCAAAGCCACCCTCAATATCGGGCCAGGCATCGGCGCGGGTGGTCCCTGTCTTGAAGGAAAGCTCGTAAAAACCTTCCTTCATCGCCATGAGTTGTTTGGCCGTTTCTTTTAGGACAGCAGCACGCTCGTGAAAAGTCATAGCGCGTAGCGCTGTTCCTCCAACCCGGCGTCCGTAGTCAGCCACTTGAGCCATATCCAGACCGGTTGCGTCAACGGTACAGATTGGTTCGCCCCTGATTGCGTCGACAACCGGCCTGCCTTCGCCAGTCCCTGTCACCCAAGCACCCATGACATAACTTTCTAGTTTCATGATGTTGACTATGCTCCATTGAGACGTCCGCCCCAAATGATACATAAATATTGGAATATATTAAAGTTTTGTAATGTTTTATCCGGTGCGATCAAAGAGTAAGCTTGAGCGGCCTAATTGAATCTGATCTTTTATCGATGAACATCAGGAGGTTGAACGTGGATTACACACAAGCGTCGCAAACATCGAGCCACCGCTCGTTATTTGCATTGCTGCTCATTCTGACACCCACAATGGCCCTGACAGGTTGCGGTAACTCGAAAGAGACTCCTGCGTCCGCCGTAACAAGCGGCACCGATCAACAGGACAGCATCATTCACCAACTTCCTGACGGCGTAAGCAACAGTAGCCCGCATCGTTCTTTTATTACCGAAACCGAGTTATCACCGCTTGCAGACGGCGTTCTGCGCGGTATGCGATTAAGCATTAAAGACAACATTCACGTTGCTGGAATTCCTAATACCGCGGGTACACCGGCATTTGATCAACTTATCCCACTCCAAGACGCTGAGATAGTGACTCGACTCAGAAACGCAGGGGCTGTTATTGCAGGTAAAAATAACTTACACGAACTCGCTTACGGCATTACCAGCGCCAACGCCGCTTATGGAATTGTACAAAACGCCACAGACCCGGCGCTGATTGCCGGTGGCAGCAGTGGCGGTACGGCTGTTGCGGTAGCACTTGGCTTAGTGGATGCCGGTATAGGAACGGATACGGGGGGATCGGTACGCATTCCCGCAGCACTCAACGGCGTGGTCGGCTTCCGACCGAGCACAGGTCGCTATCCAAATTCGGGAATGACGCTTATTTCAACAACCCGTGACACTGCGGGTCCGATTACAAAAACAGTAACCGAAGCTGCCCTGCTCGACTCGGTTCTCGCTGACGAGCCAGTGCAACCATTAGCCAATCCACCTGTAAGTGATATTCGTCTAGGCGTCCCTGCTGCTTTTTTCTACGATAATTTGAGTCCGCGAGTTAGTGCTTCTATGGAACAATCCCTCAATGCACTGCAGTCTGTCGGCGTGCAGCTTGTCTATGCAGATATCCCACGCATAGAAGCCCTCAATAATGCAGTGGGTTTTCCTGTGGTGCTCTATGAAACCAATCTTTTACTGCGATCCTATCTAACTGCACACCGGCCCGACCTCGATGCCGAGGCCTTCTTGGCCACCATTGCCAGTCCAGACGTCCGAGGTGTTGTCGGAGATGCTCTAGGGGGCGTTATTGATGAAGCGACCTACCAAGCGGCGGTTACAGAACACAGAGTGGCGCTGCAGCGCGCATACCAACTGTATTTTGATAACCATGACATCGACGCCATGGTTTTTCCAACCACACCCGTTGAAGCTTTACCCATTGCAACAAGCCTGGAAATGGTCGAGGTGAACGGCGTACCAGCACCCACGTTCCCCACTTATATTCGCAATACCGACCCCGGCTCTAATGCTGGATTGCCCGGCATAAGCTTGCCAGCGCTGGCCGCACAACCGGGCCCACCCGTAGGTCTTGAGCTCGATGGACCGATCGGCAGCGACCGCCAGCTTTTAGCCATTGCCGGTGCTATTGAGGCCGTGTTTGAAGAGCAGCGCAAAGGCCAATGACCACGCAGTTCCACCAAGATGGCTTTCGCGCGGGGCATCCCTACGGTCATCGCACTGGTACCAGCGCCCCCGCCCCACACAATTGGCCAAGGCCACATAAACCTCTGACTCACTGGTATCAATGACCTCAGGCTTTTTTAGTAAAGGTGCGTGAGAAAGGCTTGCCCTCCCCAATCTCACCGGTCCGGGCGGCGGCATACCAAAAGTTAGACAAAAACCCATCTTCGGCTCCGTCCGTCTACGCGTCGCCTCTGTCACAGTCCAGCAGCTGGCGCGCTTGCCTCAGCCAGTTAAACCCTTGAATCATGCACCGCAATGACAGGATATTTAACAACTTATTGCACATCCGCATTGTTGGCCGCACACAAACTAGGTAACTTGTTACCCAATAAGTCCAACGTTGTGTCAGTGTCAGGAACTAACAATGCCCCCTACTAACACTAGCGTACCGCCCAGAGAAGCCGATGTGCTCATCGTCGGCTGTGGCCCCGCCGGACTCCTGTTGGCCGCGCAACTGGCACAGATGCCCGACATATCGACCCTCATTGTCGATGAGAAGTTGGGACCTCTTCAGTTGGGGCAAGCTGACGGCGTCTCGGGGCGATCCTTAGAAATTTTTCAAGCACTAAACTTCAGTGAAAAAGTCTTAAAAGAGGCCTACTACCTGCACGCGATTACTTTCTGGAGTAGCACCGAAGATGAACCCGAAAAAATCATCAGACGCTATAAAAAACCCGATGGCAGGACAGCATATTCACAATTTCCACACGTGGTCTTGAATCAGGCGCGTATTCACGATTTTCTTTTGGAGAGGATGGCTTGTTCGGCGGCGCATCTTCAGCCCCATTACGGCCTAAAACTGACTGATTTAAGCGTTACTTATGAATCATCAGACACCTGTCAGCACCCGGTCACGGCCTCGTTTGAAACAGCAGAACCACGAAAAACCGAGTCACACAGCATCAGCGCAAAATATTTGGTGGGCTGCGACGGTGCCAGAAGCAGTGTTCGACAAGCAATGGGACTGACTCTGCAGGGTGACGCCGCCAATAAGTCTTGGGGCGTTATGGATTTATTAGTGACTACCGACTTCCCCGACATTCGTATGAAATCTGTCATCCAATCCCACGGTCACGGCAATGTCATGATTATTCCTAGGGAGGGCAATCATCTAGTCCGAATTTACGTCGAGCTAGACGAACTTGGACAACATGAACGGGTCTCCGATCGTAAGATGGACGTACAGACACTGATTAACACGACTCAGCGTGTGCTTGCTCCGTATCAATTCGAAGTCAAGCAGGTTGTTTGGTGGTCTGTCTATGAGATTGGTCAGCGAATAGCCACTCACTTTGACGACCGACATCAAATCACCGGCAGTCATTGTCATCCGCGCTGTTACATCGCCGGTGACGCTTGCCATACCCATAGCCCTAAAGCCGGTCAAGGCATGAACGTCTCAATGCATGATGCCTTCAACCTAGGCTGGAAGCTTGCCGCGGTTCTTCGCAATCAAAGTCCACCATCGCTACTCAAAACTTACTCGGATGAACGGCATAGCGTTGCCCAGGAGTTAATCGACTTTGATCGAGAATTAACGCGTCATTTTTCTCGCTCAGACCCATCAGCGGTAAGCGCCACATCGACACTGCAAGAGGCGCTCTTGAAAGCTGACGGGTACGTCTCTGGAACCCTCACAAAATACCAGCCGTCGATGATTGTGGACTCATTTGGCGATTCGTCACACACCGGGAAACTTAGCTTGGGAAGCCGACTACCCTCAGCACCGGTCCTGCGGCTGTCTGATGCGAGACCCATGCAACTCAGTGAGGCACTGCCGGCAGATGGCCGGTGGCGGATCGTTCTTTTTGCTGACCAACACCCACCGTCTAGCAAAGCGTCCAAAGCTATTCAGTTGGTTCGGCAGTTATCAGAACGCAGTGACTCACCGATCGGGCAATTCACTCCCCCCAACGCAAATATCGACAGTGTCATTGAGATACTTGCGGTTTTTCAACAAAACTACGATGTCATTGAGTTCCATCATCTTCCAGATCTCCTCTGGCCGTTAAAGGGTGACTTGTCTCTGCGAGACTACAGTAAGGTTTTCTGTTGCGATCCAGCGGAAAACAATGCGCTAGCAACATTTCATGCCGACTCAAAATTGGGCTGTGTTGCCGTCGTGAGACCCGACCAGCACCTTGCGGCGCTGTACGAGCTAGCTGACTACCGCCAACTCGCCGATTTTTTCTCACGCTTTATGATGCCGGGTAACGGACAATCGAATAGGGGCTGAATATTTAAGGTTTAAGCGTTCCGGAGAACTGAGAATAACCGATCGCTCATGATACAAAATCTTAAGACTTTTGGCGTTTTTGGTGTTAAATCTCTTGAGGTAGGCAAAATTCACTTTCCTCAGAGAATAACAGTGGGCATTATCTGCCTTGTAACTCTACAAAACTAAAATACGATAGTTAGGGTGAACAATGTCCGCAATTACTCACCCCCCTAATCTGGAGCGACCCATGAAAATAAAGTTTTCCCAGCTGTTTGCTCAAACACCACTGGCCCTAGCCTGCACTGCTGCATGTTTCTCTGGCGTAATCGCTGCTCAGGAATCTGGGCAACTCGAAGAGGTTATTGTCACAGCCACAAAGCGGGCGCAATCGCTGCAAGAAGTCGGCATGTCGATTTCCGTGCTGTCCGAACAAGCCATTGAAGAAATGGGCATCGATAGCTATCTCGACTTTGCTGTTCGTATTCCAAACTTAGGAACGGCTTTTCAATCTGACGGTCGCTTTGACGCCAACTCACCCTCCCTGCGCGGCGTTTTTGGTAGCGGTGATAAGTCATCGTCTGCCACGACCGGCATTTACATTGATGATGTGCCCGTAACCTCAGCTCTGCAGCCACGTGTTTTAGATCTAGAGCGAATAGAAGTCCTGAGAGGGCCACAAGGATCTTTGTACGGCGCGCGCTCTATGGGCGGGACTATTCGTCTGATCACCCAGCAGCCTAGTTTGGACGAGAGCTCAGGCGCCATTCATACGACGGTGTCTTCCGTAGCCGATGGCGGCGAGAACTATGCTTTTGACGGCAATATCAATATCCCACTCATCGAAGACAAGCTGGGACTGCGCGTTGCTGCGTATTACGGATCTATTTCGGGTATTTACGACCGCGTTTATGAGCCCAATTGGCTGAACTACCAAAGCGGGGAGACGGTGCAAGGCACTACGCCTGCATTTGACACCAATAAAGACGTCGATGACGAAGACTACTACGGCACTCAGATCGCCATGAAATGGATGCCAACCGACAACCTGTCGATAACGCCTAAATTCATGTATCAAAAAATTAAAGCCGATGGCCTGCCCTTTGCCGACGTCGACGCTGAAAACATGGAGACAAGACGCTTTTTTGATTCAGATGAGCCCGGTGAAGACGAGTGGTGGATTGCCAGTGTTGTCGTAAATTGGTCTATTAATGCCGGCGACATTACTTCAACCACGGCAATCTATGAGCGAGATACCTCTGAGTTTGAAGAAGAACACACATTCTTAGACTTCATTTATGGCGCAGCCGTGGGCATCCCTATTACGCCGCTGGAATCAGTCTTGGAAACCACATCCGAGTATGAAAACATTACTCATGAAACCCGCTTCACTAGCAATCTAGAGGGCCGTTTCAACTACACGGTGGGTTTATTCTACGGTGACAGTGAGTTCATTAGGGGCTATCCGCCTGCACTCCAACCCGGTGCCAATGCAGCGCTTGACGGCGCCCTTGGCATCCCGGCGCCTGGAACCGCAGGAATCGTACCTGGGGATCTGATTTACATCACCAGCCAACCGGAGCAAGTCGAAGAATTAGCTGTATTTGGTGAAGTAACCTTCGACTTAACCGATCGGCTAGCGCTAACCGCCGGCGGCCGCTGGTATGACACTGAAGTCTCCTTTGACTCTGCATCTGACGGATTCGCGAACGGAGGCCCCAGTGCCTTTTCTGGGGTTCAAAGCGAGAGTGGATTCAATCCAAAAGTCATGGCTTCATTTGATGCTACCGATGACGTCAATTTTTACGCGAGCGCCTCTAAGGGCTTCCGTATCGGTGGTGTCAACGGCCAAGTCTCTCCCACACTATGCGGCGATGAATTGGATCGCGTAGGTCTAGATCCGGACTCATTGCGCACCTACGATTCCGACAGCCTCTGGAGCTATGAGGTCGGTGTGAAGTCGCGACTTGCGGATAACCGGGTATCGCTCAATGCGGCTGCGTTCTTTATTGACTGGAGTGACTCATTGCAAGTGCAACGACTCGCCTGTGGATTCCAAGTAGACGCCAACATTGGTGATGTTGAGAGCAAAGGTTTTGAAGTAGAGCTTTCTGCAGCGCCAATCGATGGCCTAACCATTGATGTCGGAATCGGCTACACCGACACCGAGGTGGCAAGTGCCGCTGGCGATGGCTTTCCGGGATATGAGGAAGGCCAGGCGCTGCATGGCGTTCCAGACTGGACGGGCACGGGGTCAGCTCAATACGTCTTCCCCGCCTTCAGTGGCTGGGATGGTCGAGTTCGGGCAGATGCCAACTACTACGGTGAAAGCACAAGCTTCAACAACGGCGCAATCATCGACAGAGATAGCTGGTCTGCACTCAACCTTCGCGCTGGTGTTATGAATGAAAACTGGGACCTGACACTTTTCGCTGATAATGCCACCGATGAACGGGCAAACCTGGGAGACAATCGATCGATTGCAGCCGAGATGCCCGGGCGTCCACGCATTGTAACTAACCGACCCCGCACTATTGGCTTAGAGGCACGTTATCGCTTCTGAAGGTAACAGCCATGATTAATAGGCGCCTTATAGGCGCCTTTTTTTTAGCGTACAGATTGTTTCCTCAGCGTGAGCCTAGCGTTACTTAAATGAGTTCTGAGCCCCAGCTGGTGACCTTCAGAAGATCAAACGCAAAACAACTAGCGCGGCCGCATTACCTTAAGTTCGCGAACTGTCTTGGCACCCGCCGCGACCGCTTGACGCTTAAAAGGCAAAGCCTTGTAGCCAAACTCCGAATACAACGTCAGTTGATCATCTCGATGAGGCTCAGGTTCTCCTGAAGACTTCCAGTGTCCACCCTGCCCAGGAGGATTAACATCGCGAGCTTCTATACCTGAGCCCGTGGCCACAAACACATTGTTTTCACTGCCTCTGTTCTGATAACCGGACAGCGAGAGCACATTACTGGGATCGGCCTGAGGCACACCTCGGAAGTTAACAGGCCGCCAAACCATTGGTGCCGCTGGTAAACGCCATTGCTTAGGGTCAGCACCTTGATTATTCATCAGCTCTGCAACGGCCTCTCTGAAGCTAAGAGCTAAGACGTCCTCGATAGAAGAACCATTAAGCAGGTCGTAGGGAGCACTCCCATCATGCTCTACGACATCGAGCCAATGTACCAATGCACGAATGGCCACCGATGTCCCCAGAGATGGGCCCAAAGAATGATTTGGATAATTAGTTGCCGCGAAGCGAAAGTATTCATCCTTCCCAACATCATCGAGAAAAACTTGTGATTGGAGTAAACGTACAAAAGCCTCCATGATAGCGTTGGCTGACTTATAAAAACCTGCGTCGTCAACACGCCAGCTTTTATCCCATTCAAACAGGGTCGTCATGGCTGCGAATTCCACTGTGCTCAAGTTCTGCTGAACAAGTGCCGAACGTAATCTCGGTAACAGGTAGCGATGATTGACGTCTTCAAACGCGCTGCGGGTATTGATCGCCACCATCTCGGCGACGCTGCCACCAGTTAATGACTCGAGCTCATCAATGAGAATATGAACTCGATCCGCCCGAGACCATGTGTAGGACCAGAGATCCGAGCTGATCCAATCCTCTGAGGGTCGGTTATTCCAGTTAACAATATAGCCTTGCTCGGGATCGATTAACCTAGGGTTATCTGCATAGGGACGCATGCCCTGCCAGTCCATACTTCCGTCCCCTGGCGCGGGAAGCCTAGGATCATGCCCGGCTGCGCGCTTTGGATACTTGCCGCTGTGAACGTAGCCGAGACGTCCCGTTTTATCCAGGGTATACATATTGATATTCGTCGTTTTATCCTCTAGACGCCGATCGGCAGCCTCCAGCGTTTGATCGGTAGCCAACCATACCCAGGCCATAAGGTCTTGTACCGCCTGACCTTCCCATGCCCGTGCACGTGCCCAGGCCAGCCCTTTGTCGGGGCTGTGGTCCAGTACCATGCCATGGACCGAACGTCGGGCGGTGACGGTGATAGTCTCTGCGCCTGCAACCTTAATCACCTCAGGCCATGATTCAAATGTTCGCCAATCCCCCTTGTGCCAGTATTGCTCGGCATTGTCAGGATTTAGTACGAGCCAGAACTCATCGGTCTGATCCGATATCCCAGCAGTACTGCCCCAGGCAATGGCGTTATTGTGCGCAAAAAGCAGCGAAGGTAAGGCCAGTAAAGTATTCCCGACCACGTCGAAATCGCCGCCATGAAGCCCTATACCATAGACATAGCTCGGTAGTGCAAAGCCAAACTGGGGCCCATTGAGCAAAGCCCCGGGAGCGTCTGATAAACCCGACATAGCCCAGTAGTTACTCGCCGGCGAAAACTCAGCATGACTACCGTAACCCGATGATGCTATCTGCTGACGATGACGGGCTAGTCCCTCGGTCGTTCCACTGAGTCCGGCAAACTTGCCCGCATCGTCGTAGACAATTCGATTAATAACGACTGGCTTGACCTTTCCGTCGAGATATTTAGGCCTAGGGTCTAACGGCAACTTGTCGGGCTCACCCCTTGGAACCGTTGTAGGTGACCCATGATCACGAAGCCATTTCACCGTATTGAACAGTCCCCAGCCCTTGGCTACGCCGTGTCGCTCCTCCATGGCTTGAAGAAACTCAAGATTATCCCGCTCACTGTTGAAGTCCGCGTAACGGTGGGCTATGGACCCAACAAAAATGGCTGCGACATCATAGGCTGTCCAGCGAGATGGCCTAAACTGATAGTCATAAAACGGCTTGGGCAATGGCTCACCTGATAACAGCATTAGCTCGTCAAGGCGTGCGTTAAAGCCCGACGCATAGCCATTCAGAATCGCCAGATCCTTATTCGATAATGCGGCCACCTGGGCTCTCACCGTTGGGTGGTTGTATTCTGTACGCAGCTTGATATCCAGTTCCAAGTAGTCGGGCCCCAGCACTTCTGCCACTCGTCCTTGGGCCGTGCGTTTTAGCATCTCCATTTGAAACAGGCGATCAGTGGCAACGGCATAGCCATACCCGTAATAAACACCATAGTTAGTTTCAGCAAAGACCTGCGGTGTCCCGTAGCGATCACGGTATATGGTGATGGCCTCCTCACGCCCCTCCGGTGAAGATAGGACCTGAGCATCTCCAGAGAGGTCGCCGGAAGCAGCTGTCGGTCCCTGATTATCACAGGCGTTCAAACACGTAATCACCCATAAAATGTTGAGCCAACCTCGTTTCACCATTACAGCCCCACTGACTTCTCGTATGGAAAATTTTGAAAAAAAAAGGGCTGTTAAAACAGCCCTTTCAACCCCCTAATCACCTAGATTTCATAGGAGACCGACACTCCGTACAGGGCAGGAGCACCCCAGACACCTATGACACCTGGACCAATGGTATAGCTGTGCGAAACCCATTCCTCGTCAGTGAGATTCTTACCCCAAAGTGCGACTTGCCAGCTACCGCTCGCCGACGTCCAGGAAACACGGGCATCGAGCAGATCAAATTCATCGATCATTGTGTTCTGATTGATGTAGTCGTTGATTTGCTCGTCAGTGTGGTAGTAATCAGCTCTTAGGCTAATCATGCTCCCACCAGGCATGGGAAAGTCGATCACGCCACCAAGGGAATACTTATTTTCGGGTGCCTGACGGAGGTCGTCAGAATTGCCGGGGATGGCCGTTGGGTCGATGCCGTTGATCGTAAAATCATCAACCGCGGTGTCCAAGTAGGCGTATGTGGCGAAAAGCCGAAAATTCTCGACCGGCGCCCAGGTAATTTCGCCTTCAATTCCAGCAATTTCTGCCTCACCCACGTTCTCGGTACTGAACTGTCCAAAATCGGGGTTGTCTGCTGTGGGACCAAAGCGCACGATCTGCAGATCGGTGTAATCCATGTAAAAAGCCGCGGCGTTGATACGCAGGGTTCGATCAAGAAAATCGCCCTTAAGTCCAATCTCGTAGTTGATGACATTCTCTGGATCAATCGAACGCGACGCCTGCTCAGGGGTTCCCGCACCGCCGCCAAAGCCACCGCTCTTGAACCCCCAAGAAGCCGTGCCGTAAAGCATGAGGTCATCGCTGACGTTGTAGGTCAGTGTGAGCTTTGGTGAGACGTCGCTCCAATCGTCTTTCGCACTGACTGTAAATGTCTCAGGAATTACCGATAGGCTGCCACCAACGCCGGTACAGTACTGCGGGAAGTTAGCTTGCCCGGCAGCATTGCCGCAGTTCACACCCGTTGTCGTTGTGTCCTTTTCGTCGTAGGTGTAACGCAGCCCAAAGGTCAACGTCATGGCATCTGTCAGATCATAGTCGCCCTGAAAGTAGGCCGCATAAGATGTCGTCGTATTAACCTGCCGAGACACTTCATTGCCGATGTCGGCAGCTCCGGCCCACTGCTGAGTTGAAGGATCTACAAAAATCCCACCGCCGACCGCGCCAGGCATTAGCAGTCGATACTGCTCAGTTCGCTCGGAATCTTCATCGAGATAATACAAGCCGGCCACGTAGTTAAATTTGCCATCAAGGTTCGAGGTCCAGCGGAACTCCTGCGTGAAGGTATCGATGTCCTGGGTAATGTCATCAATAATTTCTACGGGAATACCCACCCCTACTGACGCCATGCCCCAATCAGTCTCTGCATTCCTGAAGCCCGTAATAGAAGTCAGTGTGCCACTACCGAACTCAATGTCGCCCTGAAGACTGACACCCGAAGCTTCACGCTCAGAACCCCCGCCCTCCGCCTTAGTGCCGGCGGGCGCTGCAACCTTGCGAAAGCCGCCGCCCCAGGCCTTCCAGGTGTCGACCGTGGGGCCGCCGTTACCGAAAACTGGGAATCGGCCCATGTCCTCGCGCTCATCCTCCATGTAATCGGCTGATAGGAGCCAATCCATCCTGTCCGTTTCCCATCTTAACTGGCCACGATAGGACGTTACGTCCTCGTCCTGCTGATCAATGCCCATGACAATATTGTCGACGTAACCGTCGTGCTCACGGTGGTTGTAGACGAGCTTGGCCGAAAGATTTTCAGTGAGACCGCCGGAGACCAGTCCCTGATAACGGAGCGTGCCCTCGTTTCCCGCCGATACTTCTGCACGAATATTGGTTTCCTGAGATGGCTTCAGCGTGGTTACGTTAATGACGCCACCCACCGCGTTTCGACCAAACAAAGTGCCTTGTGGTCCGCGCAGAACTTCAATCCGCTCTACATCGAACATTTCTTGGCTGATCGACGCGATGGAGCCGACGTACATACCATCGAGAAACATGACTACCGAATTATCCATGCTAGGCCCATCATCGGCCGAGCTCACCCCTCGCATCGAAATAATGGCCTGTCCCGGTGCAAACTCTGCATAAGCCATGCCCGGCACCCTGAAAGCTAATTCCGTAGGTCCAAAAATTTGCGCGTCGTTGAGTTCATCGCCACTGATTGCGGTGACAGCAACACCAATATCTTGCAGATTCTCCTCACGATACGTGGAGGTAACAATGACCTCCTCAAGTTGCCCTCCCTGTGCAAATACTGGCGCACTGCCAAAGGAAATGGCCGTGGTTGCTGCACCCCCGGCAAACAGTGCCGCTCGGCAAGCTAAATTCAGTGGGGTTTGTCTAACTCTCATGGTGTTTCTCCTTGAAGTTTTTTTATTGTCTATGCCTTAAGCCTAACTTGCCCTCTACAACTGCTTTCTTGCTCGCTGTGTGTGACTCTAAATTTGACCCTGATCACCTCATGGTAAAGACACTACTAAATAACGCTGTCATGGTATTTACAGGATCACTTGATGCTCTAGCGGTCGTCAAGTTACCTCAGTATTTCTCCTAGATGACCCTGCTTTCATCGCCGGTCCACCACGCGTTTTGCCTTACCCTCAGACCGAGGAATTCCTCCCTCATCACATAAAATAGTGCCACAGCTAATACCTATAAGCGCTTTTATCTGGGCCTCTAAATCTCTGGCCTGCGCCATCGCAGTCTCTTTATTGGCTCCCGGAGAAAGCTCAATACGAAGTAACACCGCGTCCATATTCCCCGCTTTCGACAACTCAATTTGATAATGCGGCGCCAGGGCAGAGAACCTGAGTATCAGCTCTTCAATCTGAGAGGGAAACACATTGACCCCACGAACAATCATCATATCGTCGGAGCGTCCCGTTATTTTCATCATTCGGCGCATAACACATTCGCTACCAGGCAATAGCCGAGTCAGGTCACGGGTTCGATAACGAATAACGGGAAACGCTTCTTTCGTAAGACTGGTAAAAACGAGCTCCCCGTCCTGTCCATCCTCAAGAACTTCACCGGTGTCTGGATCGATAATTTCGGGGAAAAAATGATCCTCCCAAATTGTCGGGCCATCTTTACTGCCTACAAACTCCTGAGCGACACCCGGACCCATCACCTCGGAGAGGCCGTAAATATCCGTCGCGTCTATGCCACAGCGCGTCTCGATCGCCTGTCGCATCGCGTTGGTCCAGGGCTCGGCACCAAATATTCCAAGGCGCAATTTTAGCTCTCGGGGGTCGATACCTTGACGGTCTAGCTCATCAGCAATATTGAGCATGTACGATGGTGTGACCATGATGATGTCAGTTTGAAAGTCTTGCAGCAGCTGAACCTGTTTCTCTGTCTGACCACCCGACATAGGAATGACCGTGCACCCCAATTTCTCTGCACCGTAATGCGCACCTAGTCCCCCGGTGAAGAGCCCATAGCCATAAGCAACCTGAACCCGATCACCCGCGCGCCCGCCCGCCGCCTCAATGGAGCGCGCAACGCAGGTTGCCCAATGATCTATATCTCCCCTCGTATAACCCACCACGGTCGGTTTACCTGTGGTTCCACTCGAGGCATGAATTCGTGCCACCTGATCCATGGGAACGCTGAATAAACCGAAGGGATAGTGCGCGCGAAGATCCTGCTTGGTGGTAAATGGAAACTTTTTTAAGTCTTGCAGGTTTTTTAGATCAGCAGGGTGAACACCAGCACTTTCAAATTTTTCTCGGTAAGATGGCGAATTGTCAAAGACATGTTGGAGTGTTTGCCGCAAGCGGGACACCTGCAAGGCTTCCAAATTATCTTTGGATAACTGCTTAACGTCTTTTAGAGAGGTTAGAGTTTCCGACACCGCCAGTACTACTCCGCCAAATGGTGATACTTTAAACTGAAAGTAATACAAATAAGGCAGGGGGTCCAATATTTTTGTATCGGATTTAATTGCAGGCCTAGTCCATTTTGAGGAAATAGATTGAGTATTGCCAAACCACTACAACCGATTATCGATGCATTTCGAGAAAGGCAGCCGATGCGAGCCAAATCTCTCATTATTACGCTGTTTGGTGATGTCATTTCTCAACATGGTGGAGAGATTTGGCTGGGCAGCATCGCGAGATCGGTGGAGGCTTTAGGTATCAATGACCGCCTTGTACGCACGTCAATTTTCAGACTCGCCAAAGAGGGCTGGATAGAAGTGGAGCGCGAGGGGCGTAAAAGTTTTTATGGTTTCACGCGCAGTGGCAGCAAAGAATATCAGCGAGCGGCACAACGCATTTACAGCGCTGGCGGTAATAGCTGGCGCGGCGGCTGGCAAATACTGATCCCCACCCATCTACCCGGGCACCTGCGCGATGACTTCAGACGCAGTTTAAACTGGCTGGGCTTTCGTGCCATCAGCAATGGCACCTTTGCACGGCCAGGAGGCGATGAAGAATCTATCGGCGATCTTCTCGACGAGTTTGATGTAAACAGCGGCGTTATTGTCATGGAAGCGAAGACAACGTCCCTCACCTCTTCTAAAGAGTGGCGCAACGTCGTGAGCGAATACTGGCAGTTGGAAACTCTTGAGGCGGATTATCGTCAACTCATTGGCCTGTTCAGACCACTTAAAAAGACGCTTGATAACGGGGTCCTGCCAACACCGCTAGAAGCATTTCAGGCCCGAATCCTTCTTATTCATGAATACCGGCGTATTCTTTTGCGAGATACGCCACTCCCAGACGACCTGCTTCCAAACCGCTGGCAAGGCACCGTTGCGCGACAGCTCGTACAGGGGCTATATCGTGACCTGGCCGCGCCCTCTACGAATTATATTCAGACGGAGCTTGTCAATCGCCAAGGACGGTTGCCAGAACCAGAGTCCTATTTTTACCAGCGCTTTGGCAGCATCAGTAGGTAACTCTGAGTAACCGGTAAGCTTAGCGGTATTGAAGCAGGCTTTTATGACCTGTGATCTACTACCGCTCAAGCCTGCCGATTACTTCTAAGCTGCAAAGTCATGTCGGCTCCTGCGGTGGGATCATCGATAACCGTGTTGCTGAGTGTCCCTATTGATGGACAGGTAACCTCGATAACATCTCCGGGCTCCAGATATCTAGGCGGATCAAATCGAGCCCCCGCACCGTTAGGTGTTCCCGTTGAAATCATATCGCCGGGCTGCAGGGTATAAAAAATGGAGAGGTAGCTGACGAGATAATCGAAGGGAAACATGAGGTTAGCTGTCGTATCTTGCTGCCGCAGCTCGCCGTTGACTCGTGTCTCTAGTGCCAACTCTGCCGGATTTCCTACCGCAGCCGCATCTACCATCCAAGGTCCTATTGCCCCTGAGCAGGGAAAGTTTTTGCCCTGAGTTACATTGAATTTGGCGTGTCGCACCCAATCTCGAATCGTTCCCTCATTCATGAGGGTATAACCGGCCACATGCGCCATCGCCAATTCTTGAGGTATGCGATGGCCCGCCTTGCCAATCACCATAACGATCTCACCCTCATAATCGAGCTGGGGACTCTCAGGTGGGCGCCAGAGGCTCTGCCCACTGCCGGTGAAGGACTCTTGCCCTCTCATGAACAGACTAGGCCACTCAGGATCTGGGGTCTGGTCTTTGTATTCTGCGTTACGATTTGCGTAGTTAACGCCAATGCAAATAATTTTGGGGCCGCACACCACCGGTGGTAGCAACGTCACCTCGCTTGCTGCCAAGTCGGGCGAATACTGTTCAGCAACATCTGCCAGCGCGGCGACGCCTTCGCCACTGGCCAACCTCTGCAAAACTGAACCGCCCAGGCGCGCCCCCAAATCAATGATGCCGACATCATCAGTCATCACGCCCCAAGACGGTTTGTCCCCGATCCTAAAACTTACAACTCTCATCGTCATGTTATAGCACCGGATTCTTTATAGGCTCTGCAGGGGTGGGAAAGGTCTTGCGTTCTTCGGCAATTCTCTCAAACCAGACACGCCTGAATTGGGCCAAGGCATTGTCGCTCGCTAGGCCACGGGGCTGGAAATCGCCATAGTCCTCCAAGAGCTGCTGTTGCGCTTCAATGATAACTTTGTCTTCAAAAAAACCATCGAACATAGCCGCTTTAAGGGTTTCTCCCGCGTGGTCGTCACCTTTACGGAAGTTACGCAAATACTCCCAGAAGAAGTGCGAAGAACTTCGTGTTTCCGGCGTCATATATTGGCAGTTTCGAAACTCCAGTAAGTCGGGCTGTTGCGCCTCTTGATCCCAGCCTTCAGGTCCGAACTGGGTATCCATTAGGAATATGCCAGGGGTATACATGCGTACAAAGTTTCTGCGATCAACCAGCTTGTCAGAGGGCCATGGCGTAATTTTCTGCAGATACGGCGGCTGTTCACTTCCTCGGTGCCACCGCTCAAACTCAAAACCGTTGTCCAGCTTATCAACCTGCTGAGCCGACTCGGTGGCGTAATCCTCCGAGCCCCCCAGCGTCGAGGTGTGCACGAAAGCTAAATGCGAAAAATCGGCAAGATTATCAACAATAAGCATCCAGTTTGCGTCGTAATGCAAATAGCAACGATTGGGGAGCCCGCACCAGTTAGGGTCATCCAGCGGCTCAAAGTGAGGTATGTCGTCTGCATTCGCCTTCTCGGGCTCTCCCATCCAGATCCAAAGCATTCCTCCCCTATCGATAAGAGGGTAACTATGAACGCGGTGGTTACTGGTGATTTTTGCCTGGCCTGGTATTTCAACACACTGCCCGGAGGGGTCGTATTTCATGCCATGATACATACACCGCAAGCAGTCACCCTCGATACGCCCCATCGACAAGGGAGCAGATCGATGACAGCAGCGATTGTCCAAGGCCACATAAACGTTTGATTCATTTTTATAAATGACAACAGGCTTTTCTAAAAAGGTGCGTGAGAAAGGCTTGCCCTCCTCAATCTCACCGGTCCAGGCGGCCGCATACCAGCAGTTATATAAAAACCAATCTTCAGCTCCGCGCATTTATTCATCGCCTCCATGACTATCCGACAGCTCGTTCGTTGGCCTCAGACAGTTAAACCCTTGAATCATGTCGCCGCAATAACAGGATATTTAACAACTTTTTGCTCATCCGTGTTGTTGGCCATACACATAGTAGGTAACATGTTACCCAATAAACCCAACGTTGTGCCAGTGCTAGGAACCAATAATGCCGCCTACCAACACTTACGACGACAATACTGCCCGCGCGGCCGGCTACTTATCTCGCTTTAGCCTGAACCCAACGGGTCACTTTATCGCGGGTGAGTGGGTGACCGAAGGTAATCAAAACACTTTTACTAACCTGAATCCCGCCACGAATCAGCCCCTTGGCGAAGTTGTCGCCGGCACGCCGGGAGACATGGATCGCGCTTGTGAAGCGGCAAAAGAAGCTTTTCCCGCATGGGCAGCCATGCCAGGCGCAACCCGAAAGCAGTGCCTCCACCATTTTGCAGACCTCATAGAAGATAGAGCTGATGAAATAGCCCTTGTCGAGTCTTCCGATTGTGGACAAGCCATACGATTCATGAAGCAGGCCGCAATTCGCGGCGCCGCCAACTTCCGATTTTTTGCTGATAAGGCACCCGAGGCGCGCAACGGGCAGTCGCTGTTCCAAGCCGATCACACCAACTTCACTATGCGCAGTCCCATTGGACCCGTGGGCATTATCACGCCGTGGAATACGCCCTTTATGCTGGCCACTTGGAAAATCGCACCGGCACTCGCCGCAGGCTGCACGGTGGTCCATAAGCCCGCAGAATTGAGCCCCCTATCTGCATCGTTGCTGGCAGAGATAAGCGCGGAAGCGGGTATCCCGCCCGGCGTGTGGAATACGGTTCAAGGCTACGGGGAGACCGTGGGCCGCAGGCTTTGCGAGCACCCCGCTATCAAGGCCGTTGCCCTAGTGGGCGAAACCAGCACCGGCAGTCAAATTCTGCGCCAGGGCGCCGACACCATTAAGCGTGTGCACCTCGAGTTAGGGGGCAAGAACCCGGTCATCGTTTTTGACGACGCCGACTATGAAAGGGCTTTGGATGCCGTAATTTTCATGATTTTTAGCCTCAACGGACAGCGCTGCACCTCCAGTTCAAGACTACTCATTCAAAACAGTATTCGAGATCGTTTTCTAAATGATGTACGCCAGCGTGTTGAAGCCTTGGTCGTTGGACCACCACTAGACCCCGCAACGGAAGTAGGTCCTCTTATTCACCAAGGCCATCTTGAAAAAGTCATGCACTACATGCGTGCTGCGGTAGAGGACGGTGCTACTGTTGCGGCAGGCGGCCACCGAAGAGATGATTTAGGGTCAGGGAACTATGTATCACCGACTTTATTTATTGATGCACATAATAAAATGCGCATTGCACAAGAAGAGATTTTTGGACCCGTGCTTACCGCCATAGGGTTCGATACCGAAGAAGAGGCTATCGCACTTGCCAATGATACAAATTTCGGACTTGCGGGCTATATCTGGACAGGCGATACAGGACGTGCCATGCGCCTCGCGCAGCATATTGAAGCGGGTATGCTATGGGTTAACTCAGAAAATAATCGCAACTTACCGTCACCTTTTGGCGGTATGAAAATGAGCGGCATGGGGCGCGATGGTGGCGACTACAGTTTTGATTTCTACATGGAAACTAAAAATGTGTGTATCGCTCACGACACTCACAGTATTCCTGTATTAGGACACTGAACTTAAGGATTTATGTCTATGGGCAGTATCGCCTTCGCCGCAAAAATAACCCACGTCCCGTCTATGTATTTATCTGAGATGGATGGGCCTCACAAAGGCTGTCGCGAGGAGGCCATCGCCGGACACCACGAGATTTCGCGGCGCTGCAGAGAACTGGGCGTCGATACTATCGTCGTGTTTGACACCCACTGGCTAGTGAACTCGGGTTACCACATCAACAATGCCCCACATTTTCAAGGCATATACACCAGCAATGAACTTCCCCATTTCATAAAAAACATGCCCTATGAATATTCCGGAAATCCCAGGCTTGGAGACATCATTGCTGAGGGCTGTAATCAAGCGGGAGTCCACACCCGAGCTCACAGCGATACAACCCTAGCACTCGAATACGGCACGCTGGTGCCTATGCGCTACATGAACCCGGACGACCACTTCAAAGTCGTGTCCATTTCAGCCATGTGTCAGGTCCATGATCTGGAGGAAAGCGGACGCTTAGGGGCTGCCCTTAGGGCCAGCGTGGAAGCGCATTACGATGGCAAGATTGCCGTACTGGCTTCTGGCTCAATGTCTCATCGCTTCGCGCAAAACGGTGTTTCTGAGCACTTCCTCCACCGCGTATGGTCACCCATGATGGAGCATATGGATCGGGAGGTCGTGCGCATGTGGGAGCGTGGCGAATGGCAGGAGTTCGTCGCAATGCTTCCGGAATACGCAGAGAAATGCCACGGCGAGGGATTTATGCACGATACCGCCATGTTGCTTGGTGCGCTGGGCTGGGACAGCTATCAGGGCGAAGTAGAGGTACTCACCCCCTATTTTGGCAGTTCAGGTACCGGACAAATAAACGCCGTATTTCCACTCAATTAGACTCTAGTCGAGCGCCATCAACATGCCACACTTCATCGTTGAATATTCTAATAATCTGCCCGAAGAAGCCCTTCGCATTCCCACTTTACTCGAGGCCCTGAATAAAACGGCTGTTAACACGGGACTGTTTCCTGAAGCCGGTTTACGAGCGAGGGCTTATCGTGCCGATTATCAGCGAATCGGACAGGGTGATGCCGCCAATGGGTTTGTCCACGTGGCGATGAATGTAGGGGCAGGTCGCGCTGAAGAAGCGCGTCAACAAGCGGGTGCCGTGATTTTTGACACTTTAAAAAATCATATGTTGCCGCTGATGAAGAGCCACAAAGTAGCGCTATCTTTTGAGATGCGCGAAATCGACACAGTGAAATTTAATTTCAAAAATACCTGAGGATGCCCATGCTGGACTCAACGGCCATTGCAACCGCTGCCGCCGACCTCTATCAGGCCGAGCAGAACTGTCAGCAGATTAAACCTCTAACCCTCACCTATCCAGATATGACCATGGATGACGCCTATGCAGTGCAACGTGCTTGGGTCGATCGCAAATTGGCCAGTGGCGACCAAGTAACGGGTTACAAAATTGGTCTTACATCACGAGCCATGCAAAACGCGATGAATATCACGACGCCTGATTTTGGTGTGTTACTGCAGAGCATGTATTTTGCCAATAACAGCAACATAGTCGCTGGCGATTTTTGCGATCCCAGAATTGAAGTGGAGCTGGCCTTTGTGATGAAAAAACCGCTATATGGTGACAACATCACTATTGAACAGGTGCTCGATGCCACCGACTATGTTGTGCCTGCTTTGGAGCTCATTGCCGCGCGCAGCCATCGCACCGATCCAGAATCGGGATATACCCGAAAAGTCTTCGACACCATTGCCGATAACGCTGCCAACGCAGGGTATATTGTGGGAGACGAAAAGTTCGCGCCTAGAGACATCGATCTTCGCTGGTCGGGAGCCATCCTGTCTGTAAACGGTGAAGTAGAGGAAACCGGACTGGCCGCAGGCGTACAGGGCCATCCGGCAAAAGGTATCTGCTGGGTCTGTAAGCGCTTCGCCGCTCATGGCGTGGGATTAGAGCCCGGACAGCTGGTGTTGAGTGGCTCATTTACTCGCCCCGTTGTGGCGAAAGCGGGTGACTTAATGACCTGCGACTACGGCCCATTAGGCACTGTCGCTGTTAATTTTATTTAGGAATTTGATCATGGATCTGCCACGTAATTTGTTTCTACAGCAACTCGCGAAGGGTGAAACTTTATGGGGCTGTTGGCTGGGATTACCTGATCCAAACGTGGCAGAAATAGCGGCCAATGCGGGTTTCGATTGGCTGCTTATAGATCATGAACACGCCCCTTTTGAACTGAGCGATGTGATAGCGCACTTGCGAGCCATGTCGGCCTATCCGGTAGCACCCATGGTGCGTCCTGTTAACGCTGATCCAGCATTGCTAAAAAAGTTTTTGGAAATGGGTGTACAAACCTTCATCGTTCCTATGATTGATACCGCCGAGCAAGCGCAAGCATGTGTCGATTCCCTTTACTACCCGCCCACGGGTCGCAGAGGTGTTGGCACGGCGTTAGCCCGAGCCTCACGCTGGAATCAGGTCCCTGATTATCTACACAAAGCCAATGACGAAATTTGTCTCATTGTGCAGGCAGAAACAATGACCGCACTCGAAAATCTTGATGCTATTTTGGCAGTCGACAATGTCCACGGCGTGTTTATTGGACCCTCTGATCTGGCTGCCTCTATGGGTAAGATCGGGCAAGGTAATGATCCAGAGCTTATAGCCAACTGTACTGACGCCATCAAAAAAATTAAGGCCGCCGGCAAGATCGCGGGCATTCTCACCGCCTATGAAGAACTCATCCAAAAGAGCTCTGACGCGGGTGCTGATTTTATAGGAATCGGCGTTGACACCCTGCTGCTGGGTGAAGCTCTAAGACAAAGAGCAGCCAGCAGACTCTAATTTTTTTTATCTCCATGCGTTGTTGTTGACCCCTATAAGCGGCTATAAACGGGGTCGATAATTTTTCTCAGACTTTTGATCTTTGCAACAAACGAGGTGCCCATGAATTTTGAGTTCTCTGAAGAACAGTTAATGCTGCGCGAGCAGGCCCGTGGCTTTCTGTCGCAACATTGTCCCCCTACCCTAGTTCGCAAAGTCTTTGACAGCGAACAGGATTACGATGCTGCTCTGTGGCAGAGCATTGCCGAAATGGGTTGGACCGCGACCGCCATACCCGAGGCTTACGGCGGGCTGGGATTGGGGTACTACGAATTGGCCATCATTGCCGAAGAATTGGGACGTGCAGTGGCACCGGTGCCCTTTTCGTCTTCGGTCTATTTAGCGACCGAGGCTCTGCTCGCCTTTGGAAGTGAGGCCCAAAAAGAACGCTGGTTGCCCAGTCTCGCAACAGGTGAGTGTATTGCCACCCTCGCCCATGCGGAAAATGCAGGCCAAACCACAGCGAAGTCACTCAGAACATCGTTTTCTGACACAAGCTTAAATGGCATAAAGAAACCCGTTGCCGACGGTACAACTGCCGACATAGCCATCGTCACAGCAGCCGCTGGTGACGGCTCCGTGACGCTATGCCTGGTTGAACTGAATCAGGATAAGGTCAGCCGCAGCGCGATACAGACGCTGGATTTCAGCCGTGGCCATGCCATGCTGGAATTCGACAATGCTGCTGCCGAGGCGTTGGGTGAAGGCACCGTTGCATGGTCATCCTTTGAAGCTTTGTTGGATCGTGCTGCAGTCCTGATGGCATGGGAACAACTGGGACTGGCAGACAAAGCCTTGGAACAGGCTTGTGAGTATGCTCAGCAGCGCTACGCTTTCGGAAGAGCTATTGGATCGTTCCAAGCCATCAAACACAAACTCGCAGGCATGTACGTTAAAAATGCCTTGGCGCGCAGCAATGCCTATCACGGCGCATGGGCGCTTTCGAGCAATAGCGACACCCTACCCCTCGCCGCTGCGACGGCTCGAGTTGCTTCTATTCAGGCTTCACTCAATGCCGCACAGGAAAACATTCAAACCCATGGTGGCATGGGATTCACCTGGGAATTTGACTGCCAGTTTTATTACCGAAGGGCCAAATTGCTCAGTCTCGCCATTGGCTCGGAGCGGCATTGGCAAGACCGTCTGGTCACCGCCCTCGAACAACAAAAGCCTGAAGCTGCCTAAGGTTACGGAGAGCAAAACTATGGATTTTAACGACACCCCCGAAGAAGCCATTTTCCGCAGCCAAGCCGCTGCGTGGATGGCAGAGAATCACCTCACTGCCAACGACAAGCAAGGACTAAATCGACTTGAAGTTGCAAAGCTGTGGCAAAAGCGCAAATACGACGGTGGCTGGGCTTGTATAGGCTGGGATGAAAAGTACGGCGGGCGCGGTGCCTCGGCCATTGAACGCGTCATCTGGGATCAGGAAGAAAACAAGTATGACGTTCCCTCCCGTTTTTTTGTCATTGGACAGGGCATGATTGCACCTACGATTATGGCCTGGAGCACTCAGGAGTACTGCGATCAATTTTTGCCTAAATTGGCAAGTGGTGAGGAAATCTGGTGCCAACTGTTTTCTGAACCCGCCAGTGGCTCAGATCTTGCCGCGCTGCGAACAAAGGCCGAAAAAGACGGCGACGAATGGGTGATCAACGGCCAGAAAATCTGGACCTCTGGAGCGCACTATTCGGACTACGGCATGATTGTGACTCGCACTGACCCTACGGTGGCCAAACACAAAGGCCTCACCGCGTTCTTAGTCGACATGAAGGCAGCAGGGGTTGAAACTAAGCCTATCAAACAGCTTACCGGAGATGCCGACTTTAACGAGGTTTACTTCACCGATGTCCGTATTCCTGACAGCTATCGTCTTGGCGAGGTGGGACAAGGCTGGCAGGTGGCCCTGACCACGCTCATGAACGAGCGTTTGGCGATTGGCGGCGGCGGTGCAGGTGCCGATGTACCTTTGGCGATAAAAATTGCCCAGACCGTTTCTATTAATGATCGCCCGGCGATCGAAGATAGTGCGGTGCGCGCAAAAATTGCTAATTTCCACGTGCAAGAAGCCGGGCTCAAATACAACGGCTATCGAGCTCTGAGCGCCCTCTCAAGAGGTGATCTACCGGGCCCTGAGAACTCTATTGGCAAGTTGGTGGGCGCCCCTAAACTGCAAGATATCGCGTCGTTCTGTATGGACCTACTCGAGGAGCACGGTGCGCTTTGGGGGGATGATCTTGAATTCATGGCAGGAGCTGCACAGCGATCTTACATGGGTGCCCCTGGGCTGCGCATTGCTGGCGGAACGGACGAAATCATGACCAATATCATTGCCGAGCGCGTACTGGGGCTTCCGCAAGATCCCAGGGCAGATAAGGGCATTCCGTTTAATGAGGTGCCCACGGGCAATTAAGCACAATCGAGTCGGCTGGGAACGTCACTGGGGGCCCCCACCCCCGGTGGAACGCTTGCGACTACGCAAACAAAATTAGGCGAACTGTAATTCGTTTGTTTACCACCGACATAGGAATAACTTTGCATGAGAGATGAACCTATTAATGGGTGACGCTCGTACGCCGATTGGTCGATCGCTAAAAGCCCCAAAGCACGTCTGCCACCCTAAATATCCGTCCAAAAAAAACCTCTAGAGCAGCCCATAAAACCGCCTCCAATTGCACGCCAAAAAAACTTGCCTGTGAGCACCCTCTGGACTGGAGAATTGCGCTGAAATGTTCGACACTGGGGGCCTATATTGAGGAGAAGTTGTCATGAAAACTCGCGCCGCTGTTGCCTTTCAAGCCGGTAAGCCTTTAGAAATTGTTGATGTCGATTTACAAGGGCCCCAACCCGGTGAAGTGATGATAGAAATTAAAGCCACAGGGGTATGCCACACCGATGCTTTCACTCTCTCTGGGGATGATCCTGAAGGCGCTTTTCCAGCAATATTAGGCCATGAGGGTGCGGGTGTAGTTGTCGAAGTGGGCGCAGGCGTGACCAGCGTAAAACCCGGTGACCATGTCATTCCTCTGTACACACCCGAATGCCGCGAGTGCAATTTCTGCCTACACCCCAAGACCAACCTTTGCCAGGCCATTCGAGAAACCCAAGGTCAGGGCGTTATGCCCGACAGCACTAGCCGCTTCTCACTCGACGGCAAACCCCTTCTGCACTACATGGGCTGCTCGACGTTTTCCAACTTCACAGTTCTTCCCGAGATTGCGGTTGCCAAAGTCCGCGAGGATGCCCCCTTCGATAAAATTTGCTACATCGGCTGTGGTGTCACTACCGGTATTGGCGCAGTTGCCTTCACCATGAATGTTGAAGCTGGTGCTACGGTTGCTGTTTTTGGTTTGGGTGGAATCGGTCTCAATGTCATACAAGGCGCCCGTTTAGTTGGCGCCACTCGAATTATTGGTGTCGACTTAAACAACGACAGAATCGAAATGGCGAAAAAATTTGGCATGACGGACTTCGTCAACCCTAATGAAGTGGACAATGTCGTCGACCATTTAGTGCAGATGACCGGTGGTGGTGTTGACTACAGCTTTGAATGTATCGGCAACGTAAACGTCATGCGCCAAGCGCTTGAGTGCTGTCATAAAGGCTGGGGCCAAAGCTGCATCATTGGCGTCGCCGGAGCCGGACAAGAAATAGCCACTCGACCATTTCAGCTTGTTACCGGTCGCTCATGGCGAGGCACTGCATTTGGCGGCGCCCGAGGGCGTACCGATGTCCCTAAAATCGTAGACTGGTACATGGAAGGGAAAATCAATATTGATGACCTCATCACCCACAAAATGCCCTTGTCCGATATCAACAAAGCCTTTGATCTCATGCACAGCGGCGAAAGCATTCGCTCTGTCGTGGTTTACTGACTATGGCTGAGCTCATTGATAGCCATCGCTGCTTCGGTGGCGAACAGCGACGCTATAGACACCGCGCTGACAGCCTAGGTTGCGATATGGTGTTTTCAGTATTTCTACCCCCTGAGGCCGCGAACGGACCCGTCCCCGTTCTTTATTACCTGTCAGGCTTGACCTGTACGGATGAAAACTTTGTTGCGAAAGCGGGTGCACAGCAGTTTGCCGCAGAACATGGCATTGCCATTGTGGCACCAGACACCAGCCCCCGTGGTGACGATGTGCCCGATGATCCAGAGGGAAGCTGGGACTTTGGCTTGGGTGCCGGCTTTTACGTCAACGCCACTCAGGCGCCCTGGAACACCCACTACCGAATGTATGACTACGTGGTCGATGAGTTGCCCGCACTAGTGAATGCTTTGCTACCGGTCGACGGCCAACGAATAGGCATTACTGGGCACTCTATGGGTGGCCATGGTGCTCTCACTATAGGGCTGCGTAATCCCTCAAGCTTTCGGTCAATCTCAGCCTTTTCACCCATTTGCTCCCCGGCAAACTGCCCTTGGGGTCATAAGGCTCTGGGTAACTATCTCGGTGCCGACACCGCAACTTGGCTAGAGCACGACGCCTGTCATTTGATCCAGCAGGCCGACGAGCGACTACCAATTTTGATTGATCAAGGTGGTGCAGATGGCTTTCTAACCGAGCAGCTACAACCGGAATTACTGTTAAAGGCCGCCACAGCGGCTGACTACCCTGTCACCCTAAGAATTCAAGCCGGTTACGACCACAGTTACTTTTTTGTAGCGAGTTTTATTGCCGAACATGTAGCGTTTCACGCTGCACACCTAAATGCCTGAGGCAATTATTGAACCCAGGGTGACAGACCAAAAGGGGCGTCAGGGAGATCAGCGAGATGCCAACGAGCCGTTTTATCGAACTGACTATCGTCGATCCTGCGCAGTCTAGGTGCCCTATTGGCTGAGGCCGTATTAGCGCTACAAAAACCGTTATTTAACCAACCTAAAGCTGCATTGAGCGATGATTCTTCAGGGTCCCCAAAATTTCGCGTCAAATCGTCGACTGCCGGACACAGCGTGAAGCCGCCCGAGCTCACCAAACCATTGTAGTAGCCGCCGTTTCCCTCGCCATTAACAATTTGGAACGCTATTAGACGGAGACGTGTATCGCAGCTGGCCCACTGGCTGACCTGGCTTTGATCGAACGCGTATTGCCCCACTGCCTTACCCAAAGTGTCTTTCCCAATTAACACGACCTCAATATGAGGGGCTAGACTGTTAATGACTAACTCGCTAGCCGATGCCGTGCCTCCGGTGGTAATAAAAGCAATACGCATGGGCTGCATAGAGTCTGGCAGCGCCGCAAACACAGCACCAAAATTTTCATCGCTATGCTTGTCATTGTGGGTAATTTGCCAGCTGTCCTGGCCCGCCGCTGTGAGGCCGCCCAACAAATCCAGCATGGTATCGGCAACACTGACCAAACCACCGCCGTTGTAGCGCAGGTCTATAACCAAATCAGTAACCCCTGCCTCACGAAAAGTACGAGTTGCGTCAGCAAGGGCTGTATTTGCCGTTGATATAAAAGATCTTAGATTAAGATAACCCACCGGAGAATTCCCGGATCGCGCTATTAACAAAGGCTCCGTTGCTAGGGGTGGCGTGACTAACTCACGCTTTATCAACGTGACCTCAACAACCGTCTGCCCCTGTCGAACCCGAAAACTTCGCTCTATACCGGCCTCTGATGCACCAAACACTTCCGCGGAAGTCGCTTGTCGCTGGGACAATTGCGCAATAGTTTCAAAACCATTGCCCACGTCGATCGCAAGCACCTCATCACCTCGTCGAAAATCAGCATCGCCTGCAGGCCCGCCTTGCAGGACATCAGAGAACATAAAACGATTTTGAGCGTCAAAGGCGTAGCTGAACCCATAGCCAACATAGGCCCCCGTACTGCCCTGTGCGTTATCTGCAGCCTGCGTTGTCAAGTATGAAAAACCAGGGTCTCTGCCATCTGGAGCTAATGGAGCCGTTAGGGCATTTAGATACGCCTGTGCGGTTGGGTAATCATCCGGAGAAACGGGTGCAAGCTCCTCATACCAAAGATACCAAGACTGAGCGACTAAACTGACAAATTCCTTTTTGCCCTCTTCGCCGCATGCGGGATCAACAACATCGACAACAGGAGCTCGACGGCTGCTCTCAGTCTGCTCAACAAGTGAATTAAAAATATCACTGGGAGCAGCTTGCACACTTTGTAGACCCGAGCAGAAAATCGTAATAAAACCCAAAGCTCTAACGGTTATTTTCACGCGCTAAATTCCCAGCTACTTGAGGTCACAATAATAAACGAAGAGGACCAGCAGAGCATCTGTTGCAGCTTTACAACCAGAAAAATCATTGCGCGCATGGGCGAAACCATAGTCTGACGATATTCAAAAATCATTCAAGTCTCGCTAAAACTTCGGCGTCCAAGCAGGCGCCGTTAATCGACGCTTTCCATCCGTCGCCAGGACCGTATGCTGGCTATCCAGTTCAGTTCGATCCCACAGCTCGCAGGTCACCTGCTTATGCTTTTGATCCAGACCCTCACAGTAGTTGCTGTAGCGACATAGCATTACCTCAGTCCCGTTGCCTGTGCGCACCTTCTCGAACCAGTCTGGATCTGCCAGTGCTTGTCGAGCAAAACCAACAATATCGGCCTTTTCATCGCTCAGTAGCGCCTCGGCCTGATCAAAACTGTAGATCCCGCCCGCAGTCACTATGGGTGTTGTGAAACCCGCTGCTCGTACTGACGCGCGGATTTTTGCCACGGGCTCGACGTTTCGCCCCCACGGCCCCTGCTCATCCGATAGGTAAGCCGGCATGCACTCGTACCCGCTTTGACCGGTATAGGGGTAAGCCGCAGCGCCAACTCGCGGTTGTTTTGCATCGTCGAATTTCCCGCCACGAGAAAGGCTTAAAAAGTCCATGCCTGCCGCCGCGAAAGCCTCCGCGAAAAAACACGCGTCATCAGTACCACTGCCTTCTTTGATAATTTCCTCACTGAGAAAGCGGCATCCCACGGTATAGTCAGCTCCGACGCTTGCTCTTACAGCGGCAAAAACCTCTAGAGGCAATCGCACGCGCCCCTCAACCTCCCCCCCATAACCATCTGTTCGAGTGTTGGTAGCCGATAAAAATGAGGACATGGTGTAAGCATGGGCATAATGTAATTCAACACCATCGAAACCGGCCTTCTTCGCCCGCATCGCTGCTGTCGAGAACAACCGAGGTAAGGTCTGTGGCAGATCAGAGACCAAAGGGTTCTCCATGTCAGTGACTCGATCTCGAGCACCGAACTGCAGCGCATCCCACTCTCGACCACTCAAAATATTCTCAAGGTCGTCGTTAGAGAGTGACGCCAAAGCCTGCCTTACCTCGATCTCAGCTGCATTGTCTAGATTTAAGGCTTGACGGTGTTCGGGGGTAATGATGAGAAACCGCTCGAAATACTTTTCTGGATCAGGACGCCGTCGGATGTTGAGAAAATCAATCAGCTGAATCAACAGGCGCGTTTGTCCCCCACTCGCTTCTCTTACCGCGTCGACAAGGCTCCTGAGGCCCTCGATGTAACGATCATCCGAAATGCGCAGCAGTGGGCCGCTAGGGATATCTCGTATACCAGTGGCCTCCACAACGATGGCACCGGGTTTACCCTGAGCAAAGCGGACATACCAGTCAATGACGTCTTGTGTCACCTCCCCGGCTTCATTAGATCGCCATGGAACCATAGCGGGTATCCACGTTCGCTGCTGTAACGCGATAGACCCCAAGTTTATTGGGGAGAACAACTTCGCTCTGCCCGCTGCATTCTCAGTCGGCCAGTGTGCTACTTCTGTTTGATACTTGATCCGTTGAGGCGGCTTCCACATCCCGATCAGGTCTCCAGCGCGGTCACACCACGCTTGAGCTGTGTGAGATGCATCATAATCTGCCGATGATCTGCTGGGGATAAGTCGCCCAGCATTTCTACCACCCAGCGCTCGTGAGCGGCAGCCATATCGGCAAAGCGTTTACGCCCCTTGTCGGTCAAGGTCACACACAACGTGCGCCGATTATCAGGCACCTGGGTTCGGTCAATCAGACCCTCACCGGAGAGCTGATTGGCAATGCCAGAGACGTTGCCCCCTGAAACCATCATGCGCTGAGACAACTCACCCATCGTCAAGCCATCAGGAGACCTATCGAGCTGAGCCATAAAATCAAAGCGAGGTAACGTCGTTGCAAATTCCTGGCGCAGCCGTGCGCGCAGACGCTGCTCAATCATATTGGTACAGGTTAAGAGCCGCAGCCACAGACGGATACTTTGATGATCCTCGCTTTGCAGGCGAGACTCATGATTCAGTTCCACCACAGTCGCTTTATCGTCCACAACCTATCCTCATCCAAGCTGTCGAACCCAATATTTTGACTGGCTTTTTGAGGGCTCCGTCGCCCTATAATAACATTCTAAAATAATATTTTAAATATAAAACGTTTTGTCTATACTGGTCCAACATTTTAAATTTAAAGTATCAAAGCGAGATGCTTTGTCAGGGAGTGGGTATGAAGGTAGTTTGTGTAGGTGGAGGCCCTGCGGGGCTTTACTTCGGCATTAGCATGAAACTTCGTAATCCCGAGCATGAAATTGAAATTTACGAACGCAACAAGCCCGATGATACGTTCGGCTGGGGCATCGTATTTTCGGATCAAACCGTTGACAACATTATGGCTAACGACCCTGTCAGCGCCCAAACAATTATCGATGAATTTGTTCACTGGGACCTCATAGACTGCCATGTTTCTGGGGAAGTCGAGCGCTCGGGGGGTCATGGATTTATTGGGCTTGGACGAAAACGGTTCCTCCAACTACTCCACGCTCGAGCGCGTGAATTAGGGGTGAAACTAAAGTTTGAGCAAGAGTTTAGCCTCGACGATATTGATGGAAAATTTGGCGATGCTGATTTGATTGTCGCCAGCGATGGTCTCAACTCAAAAATCCGTAACAGCAACCTCAATATATTTGAGAGCACAATCGAGACCCGCCCCAATAAATTTGTCTGGCTGGGAACGCACCAAACTTTTCGCGATGCGTTTACCTTTATATTTGAAAAGACCGACCACGGTTGGATTTGGGCACATGCTTATCAGTTCGATGACGAGACCTCGACCTTTATCGTAGAAACCACACCGGAGGTTTATGACGCACTCGGCTTCGAACATATGAGCCATGCTGAAAGTGCGGAAACCTGTCGCAAAATCTTTGAGCAATATCTTGATGGACACACACTAATGACCAATTCTGGGCATGTTCGAGGATCTGCCTGGATCAACTTCCCCGCGGTTTATTGCGACAACTGGATTAAAGATGATCGCGTTGTGCTGATTGGCGATGCCGCTCACACGGCTCACTTCTCTATTGGGTCTGGTACCAAACTGGGGTTGGAAGACGCCATTTCACTAGCCAAGCATCTCAATATCGACACTACCGTCCCCGCAGCGCTCAGGGCCTATCAGGATGAGCGGAAAATAGACGTATTGAGACTACAAAATAGCGCTCGAAATGCCATGATCTGGTTTGAAAATGTCCCTCGCTATATTGAAGCTTTTGATCTCAAACAATTTAACTACTCAATGCTGACTCGCAGCCAGCGGGTCAGCCACGAAAATCTTCGACTCCGCGATGCCAAGTGGCTCGAGAGTATGGAACGGCATCTTACGGCAACCTTTTGTGCTGAAGGCACCGAAGAGGCAACCCCCCCGATGTTTCTGCCCTTCCAGCTCAAGGATATGAAACTCAACAACAGAGTCTGTGTCTCACCCATGTGCATGTATAGCGCTACCGATGGTCTTCCTGATGATTGGCATCTCGTGCATTACGGCAGTCTTGCTAAAGGCGGTGCGGCACTGGTCTATACCGAGATGACTAATATCAGCGCTGATGCGCGAATCACTCCGGGATGTACGGGTATCTGGAACCAAGAGCAAACCGAGGCCTGGGCTCGCATCACCCGATTTGTGCACAACAGTACCCAAGCAAAAATGGCGATTCAAATCGGTCATGCCGGTCCCAAAGGCGCGACGCTAGAGCCTTGGAAGTGGGACCCAAAAATATTGGACGAGCCCCTGCCCAAAGACCAGCAGTGGCCGCTGTTGTCTGCCAGCGATCAGCCTTTTGATGCATACAGCCCGGTTCCAAAAGCAATGACTCGCGAAGACATGGACTGTGTGCTCAAACAACACGTAGAGGCAGTGGGCCGTGCCGAGGACGCTGGCTTTGACATGATCGAAATGCATGCCGCCCATGGTTATTTGTTGTCATCCTTTATCACACCCGCTTTAAATCGGCGTACCGACGAATACGGGGGCTCCCTGGCAAACAGACTGCGCTACCCTCTGGAGGTCTGTCGCGCCATGCGAGCAGCATGGCCAGCAGGAAAGCCCATGTCTGTTCGTATCTCAGCACATGACTGGATTGGCGGCGAAGGTGTTACCGAAAAAGATGCTGTGGCGATTGCCAAGGCCTTTACGACTGCTGGCGCTGATATTATTAATGTCTCCACGGGTCAAACAAGCCATCAGGCCAAACCTCAGCCGGGACGCATGTTCCAGACCCCACTGTCAGATCTGATTCGTAATGAAGGCCGCATGCCGACAATCGCAGTGGGTAACATTTATGAAATTGATCACGTGAATAGCATTATTGCTGCTGGCAGAGCTGACCTTGTTTGCCTCGCCCGTCCACACTTGGCGGACCCTAACTGGACCCTACATGCGGCCGCAGAAATGGGGTACCGGGGTAACGGCGCTGCAGAACCTCATCAATACTTCCTGGGATACCGTCAGGCCCATACCCTCGCCGAGCGCGCACGGGACGCCACCTCATGAGTCGCCATGCGCTCATTACCGGAGCCGGCACCGGAATTGGTGCCGCCATATCGAGACAGCTTCACAGCGATGGCTGCAGCCTCTCGCTAATGGGGCGGCGATTGGAGCCTTTGGAGGCTCTGGCCGAACAATTGGGACATTCCTGCCGAGTAATTACCGGCGATGTCACAGATCGCGAAAGTGTGGAGAGTGCTTTTATTCAAGCTAGCGAAAGCTTTGGTCACGTAGAAATACTCATTAACTGCGCTGGGATCGCACCGACGGCTCCCTTTCATCGCATCGAGTTTTCAGACTGGCAAAACACAATGGACGTCAATTTGAACGGTGTTTTTCACTGCACTCAAGTCGCATTAGGCAACATGAAAATAGCGGGCTGGGGCAGAATCGTGACCATTGCCAGCACGGCCTCACTCAAAGGCTTCCCCTATGTCAGTGGGTACTGTGCCTCCAAACACGCCGCACTGGGCTTAACCCGCGCATTGGCACTTGAAACGGCCCAGCAGGGCATTACAGTCAACGCGGTCTGCCCGGGCTATGTCGATACTGATATTGTGCGTGAAGCGATTCAGGAAATTATGACGAAAACGGGGCGCAGTGAGGCCGAAGCACTACAACACTTTACCGAGAGCAATCCTCAGGGCCGACTGATTGAGGCTACGGAGGTTGCTGCGTCGGTAAGCTGGCTGTGTTCTGATAGTGCCGCCAGCGTTACTGGACAGGCAATTGCCATTGATGGCGGTAGCACCGCATAGGAGATTAGAACCCATGACAACAACCGCTATGACTCACTACCAAGCCGAACACTTTCTGTGGGAATGCGAGGCCGGGGTCGGCACTGTCACACTTAACCGTCCTGAACGCAAAAATCCATTAACGTTTGAGTCATATGCCGAACTACGCGACCTATTTCGGGCACTGGTTTACGCCGAAGATGTCGATGCCGTAGTCATGCGTGGGGCAGGAGGCAACTTTTGTTCCGGGGGAGATGTGCACGAAATCATTGGCCCGCTTACCGAAATGAATATGAAGGACCTCATGGCGTTCACGCGAATGACCGGTGATTTGGTCAAAGCCATGCGCGCCTGTCGACAGCCCGTTATATGCGCCATTGAAGGTATTTGCGCGGGTGCAGGGGCTATTATCGCCATGGCGAGTGACCTGCGTTATGGCAGCCCCACGGCAAAAGTCGCTTTCCTCTTTAATCGAGTAGGTTTAGCCGGATGCGATATGGGTGCGTGCTCGATACTGCCAAGAATCATCGGTCAAGGGCGCGCCAGCGAATTGCTGTACTTCGGCCGAGCCATGGGCGCTGATGAAGGTGAGCGCTGGGGATTTTTTAACGGCCTAAGTGATGCTCCCGAAATAGACGCCCATAAAGCCGCAGTCCGCGTTGCTGAGGGCCCAACCTTTGCCAATGGCATTACAAAAACCCAGTTGCACCAACAGTGGAATATGTCAGTCGATCAATCGATTGAATGTGAGGCTCAGGCCCAGGCTATTTGTATGCAAACCGAAGATTTCAAACGCGCATACCGCGCCTTTGTAAACAAAGAAAAGCCCGTCTTCGCAGGTGATTAAGTAGCCTCCAACGGCTTAGGGAAACAAATATGAGTGAAACAAGTTATTTGGGCTGGCCTTTTTTTGAGACACACCACCGTACGCTGGCAGCTACGCTGGATGCCTGGGCTGCAGAACACATGGCGGAACTCACCGCAAATGAACACGACGATTTGGACGGTACTTGCGTAGCCCTGGTAAGAGCACTGGGTGATGCAGGTTTTACCGGTTATGCGGTGCCAGCCAGTGGTGGCGGTAACCACGAAAAACTCGATGTGCGGACGCTATGTATTATTCGTGAAACGCTGGCACGCCATAGTGCACTCGCCGATTTCGCTTTTGCCATGCAAGGCTTAGGTAGCGGCCCCATTTCACTGTTTGGATCACAACAGCAGCAAACCCACTACCTCAATGCCGTCGCCCAGGGTAAGAAGATTAGTGCATTCTCTCTGTCTGAACCCAATGCCGGCTCTGACGTTGCCGCCATGACCTGCTCAGCACAACGTGATGGCGATGAATGGGTGTTAAACGGCACTAAAACTTGGATCTCCAACGCGGGTATTGCCGACTTCTACACCGTTTTTGCACGCTCCAGCGACGCTGGCGGTGCCAAAGGTATTAGCTGCTTTATCGTTGAAGCAGGAACACCCGGCTTTGAAGTCACCGAACGTATTGATTTGGTCGCGCCACATCCCCTCGGGACACTGCAATTTACGGACTGCCGAATTCCTGCTGACCATTTGGTGGGCGAAGAAGGAAGAGGTTTTGGCATTGCCATGGCTACGCTGGATGTATTCCGCTCAACGGTAGCGGCAGCAGCGCTGGGTATGGCACGTCGGGCCCTCGATGAAACCCTGGATTACACAGCAGATCGCGATATCTTCGGCGGCAAACTCGGCGACCTACAGCTTGTGCAGGCCAAAATTGGGGAAATGGCTTTGGGCGTCGATGCCAGTGCACTGCTGGTATACCGGGCAGCTTGGACGAAAGACTGCGCTGCGGATCGGGTAACTCGCGAAGCCGCCATGGCAAAATACCATGCGACAGAGACGGCACAGCAAGTCATAGATGCCGCTGTGCAACTTCACGGCGGTAAAGGTGTCACCAAGGGCTACATCGTAGAGTCACTTTACCGAGACATTCGGGCTTTGCGAATCTACGAAGGTGCCAGCGAGGTTCAAACAACGATCATTGCGCGCCAAACGATCAACAATCATGAGCTTGCGCAGCCTTAACTACATCATGAACGACCCATTTTTCCAGCAGGACAAAAGCGTAATGGCTGCGAGTACCTGCTCGGTTCGCAATTCGCGTTATGCTGGCGATGCCTGAGACTCGTATGAATTTAACGCAAGAACCCGGCTGACCCCTCTGAAGAGAACTCTTCGCACTCGTCACGAACCGGCAAAAATGTAAACTGACTTTTGAGTAACCCAGCGATGAATCTAAACGACTGCCACAACTTTTCAGATTTTCGCCGACTGGCCAAGAAGCGCTTACCGGGGCCTATTTTTCACTACATTGACGGTGCGGCAGATGATGAGCTGACTTATCGAAGAAATACGCAGGCTTATGAAGAAGTCGATTTAATACCCAATGTGCTCCGTGGGACGACCGATATAGATACTTCTATCGAGGTTATGGGCCAGAAGCTCGCCATGCCACTTTATTGCGCGCCCACAGCCCTACAACGGCTATTTCACCATGATGGAGAGCGTGCAGTCGCACGCGCAGCAACCGAATACGGCACCATGTTTGGTGTGTCTTCTCTAGCGACAGTAACGGTAGAGGAAATCGCCACACTCGCTCCGGGACCTAAGCTGTTTCAGTTTTATTTCCATAAGGATCGAGGCCTCAACGACGCTTTACTTGAGCGTGCTAGAGCCGCCAATTTTAATGTCATGGCACTGACAGTGGATACGATAACCGGGGGCAACCGGGAACGGGATCTACGCACTGGATTTACCTCGCCACCCAAACTAAATCTATCTTCACTCTGGAGCTTTGCCACCCATCCAGCATGGGCCTGGCACTTCTTTACTGGAGAAAAATTTGATATGCCCCACCTTTCCGGCCACATCAACGAAGGGACAAACGTTGCAGTCTCTGTAGGTGATTATTTTTCAACCATGTTGGATCCTACGATGAGCTGGGATGATGCGGAGAAGCTGTGCGCGCAATGGAACGGCCAATTCGCGCTAAAAGGTATTATGAGTGTTGAGGATGCGCAGCGCGCCGTCGATATAGGGTGCACGGGTATCATGGTATCCAATCATGGCGGTCGGCAGCTCGATGGTTCAAGGGCTCCTTTTGATCAGCTCGAAGAAATCTGCGATGCCGTTGGCGATAAAATTGATGTGATCTGCGAAGGCGGCATTCAACGTGGCACTCATGTGCTCAAGGCGCTGTCGGCTGGTGCCAAAGCGGTTTCTGGAGGCCGGCTTTATCTTTATGCACTCGCCGCGGCGGGTCAGGCTGGGGTCGAACGCGCTTTAGGCAATTTTAAAACGGAAATAGAACGCGACATGCGTCTCATGGGCGTGTCACGCATCGATGAGCTGGGGCGCGGCAACTTGCGTCGTAGAGGTCGCTAAAACCGGCTAAGCTCCCCTTGAGCCCCCAAGGGCCCCTCAGACTTAGCCTTCACAATTAACCCCCAGTTTTAATCCTCGCACCGCCTGAAACCTTCCCCAGCGGCCTCATTAAATGTTACTCGATGGCGTCAGCAACGTGCCACGCGGGACGACTCTCAAGGCGGTCTATGTAGGCATTGAGTGCCTCAAGATCGGGGGCCACGCAGCCAAGACGTCGACTCATAATGCAGGCGTGTCCCAGCATAATATCGGCACCTGAAAAATCTCCGATTAGATATTCCTTATCCGATAAAGCCTCTTCCAACGGCAAGAGCGCACGGGATAATAATTTCTGAGCTTGTCCCAGAACCACGGGATCCCGCCGATCCGGCGGAAGTAACAGCGTATGGACAACAATGGTATTCATTGAAGGCATGACCATGCCTTCGCAATAGTGAAACCATTGCAAATACTTTCCATACATTGGATGCGAAGAAGCGGGTTTGAGCCCCCCGTTTTTATGGCACTCGAGAATGTAATCAACAATCGCACCGCTCTCCCAAATTTGCTGTCCATCATCTTCGAGCACAGGAATACGCCCCAGGGGATGTCGTTCTCGGTGCGCATCTGACTTCAGATCCTCAGGGTGGAAACGCATGGCATTGAGCTCATAGGGCAGATCCAGCTCGGCGAACAGCCAAGCGACGCGGACTGCTCGGGAATTAGGGGCGAAATGAAGCGTAAGCATGGGACTTCTCCAGACTCAGTAAAATAAGAAAACACTTAGATTCCAGCGGTAGTCGTCACCCTAGCAACACCTGTGTGACCTAGCAAATAGAATCGCGGTAACACTCCAGCAGGCAGTGCCACATTCGCATAAATGGCACTTTAATTATGGCACCTTCTAATAAAGAACGTTGCCTATGGACACCTGTGCAATTGATGCCAAGCGCTCAACCCAAAGATGGGGTGGCAGGCACTGCTCCACTTAACAAAAAAACTTATGCGCTGCTCAGGTTTTTCACAAGCAAGCCGCTAGCGATCTCATCGAGGGGTAATAGCAGTTGATTCATTTGGGGCAGCTGAAATTAAGCAAATCTTTCCCGTCGCACCCTCTCCGCCTAATGGCATTATTCTGTAACCGAAGACCGCTAAGAACTCACAACACCCGAAGAACCCGCTCGAACAGCTTGTTTAAAGCTTCACACGGGAGAGGACCGCTAGGCATTCACCGCCCGTAAGTTCGGGTTACAATCGCATCTCTGACAGAGACTAGCGAAACTGTGTTCTGTCAATTTTAGATTGGGAAACTCTTGAATCATGACGAAAGCACTCGACACAGACAGCCCTGCAATGACACTTGATGAACAAAGCATTATCGATTTCGCAAAACTTTTTGACCCTCAGCCGTATCACCTTGACCGGGCAGCTGCAGACGCATCAATTTTTGGAGGGCTCTGTGCCAGTGGCTGGCAGGTCGGTGCGTTGGCGTCACGCCTTACCGGTGAAGCACTATTGAGTATGAGCATTCCCTACATCACCACCACTCAGGTCAACCACATGCGCTGGATACGCCCCACCTTCGTCAATGATCAATTGGTTGCTGAAGTGTCATTAGGCGAGCGCCTGCCCAGCAGTCCGGCTCCTGACTGTGATTCCATCGATGTGTCGGTCATTTTAAAAGATGGCAGCGACCAACCGGTTGCGGAAATGACGTGCCGCGTCGCTGTCGCTAGGGATTCAACAACATGAGTGATCTGTACCTACGAAATCGCTGGTTTGAAGATATTCCTGTTGGCGAGTTTCATGTTTTCGGCAGCCATACCTTCAGCGAACTTGAAATGGTCGAATTCGCAACACGCTACGCACCAACACCGGAATTTATGGATCCCGAGGCTGCACGTCAGCTGCGCTGGGGTGGCCTGGTAGCTACGCCCTGGCATCTGTGCGCCATGTGGATGCGTAAAATGGTCGATTACATGGAGGTTTATGCCCAAGGTGTCAATGACGGACGCAGAAA